>DATCQF010000029.1:0-2381 GCA_036569735.1 Allostellaceae bacterium
GCCACATGCCGGCCTCGCGGCGCGCCGAGATCACGCCCCGCACGGCGCTCGTCTCGGCGCGCCGCGAGGCCGGCATGTGGCATGCCGTGCTGCGCAACGCCGATGGCGCGGACCGCGAGGCCAGGGCGCGGGTTCTGGTCAATGCCGCGGGGCCATGGGTGCTTGACGTGCTCGCGCTCGCCGGCCTCTCCACTCGCACCCGGGTGCGGCTCGTTAAAGGCAGCCACATCGTCGTGCCCAGGCTTTACGAGGGCGACCACGCCTACCTCCTGCAGAACGACGACCGCCGGATCGTCTTCGTGCTGCCGTTCGAGCGCGACTATTCGCTGGTCGGCACGACCGAGCTGCCGTTTGCGGGCGACCCCGCCGAGGCGCACATCACGCCGGACGAAACCCTCTATCTGTGCCGCGCCGTCGCGCGCTGGTTCAAGGCGCCGCCGGGCCCCGCCGATGTGGTGTGGAGCTATGCCGGGGTGCGCCCGCTTCATGACGACCGCGCGCGTGACGCCGCCGCGGTGACCCGCGACTATGTCTTCGATCTCGATGTGGTCGATCACAGCCGGGGCGGCGCGCCGGCGCTGTCGGTCTTCGGCGGCAAGCTGACCACCCACCGCCGGCTCGCCGAACATGCGCTGGAGCGCCTCCTGCCCTATCTGCCCGAGGCCGGGCCGCAATGGACCGCCGGCTCGGTATTGCCCGGCGGCGAAGACCTGCCCGACGGCGGGGCCGCCGCGCTCGCCATCGGGCTCGGCCGGCAATACCCCTTTCTGGACGCCGCGACCGCCGCGCGCCTCGCCCAGAGCTACGGCAGCGAGGCGCGCGAGATGCTCGGCGACGCGCGCGGCAAAGCGGCGCTCGGGCGCGATTTCGGGCTGGGCCTCAGCGAGGCCGAGCTGCGCTGGCTGGTGACACGCGAATGGGCGCACACGGCCGAGGATGTGCTGTGGCGCCGCACCAAGCTCGGTCTCGGCGCGACGCCGGCGCAGGTGCACGAGCTGACGAAGTATCTCGCGCAGACCCTCGCCGATCCTGCGATCGCGGGTCGCCAACGGAGTCGAGTCTAGGTGCCCAGCTCATCGAGCGCGTAGGCACAGGATTCCCGGAGTTCCGGTGTCGGCTCGTGCCGCAGAATATCTCGCAACAACCCGACCACGGCGCGGTCGCCGATGTTGCCAAGCGCCTCGGCAGCATGTGCCCGCACGGCCGCATCATCCGTTTCGTCCGCGAGAATTTTACGTAATTTCGGCGTCGACCTGCTATCGCCGACAAATCCAAGAGCATAAATCGCCGCAATTCTTGGCCATTTCTCGGAAGATTTGTCTACGCCAACCTCCGCCAAAACTTTGTTTTTTACCGTGATCTTCCCGGCAACAATAGCTTTTGCGGCCTCGATGCAATCAGCGGCAGAGCCGGCGAAAATGGTCGACAGGACTCGGCGCTTCGAGGGTGCCATTTCACTCATTGCCGACACCGGCATCGACAATGGCGCGCATAGGTACCGCGCGGAGCAGCCTGGGTGGCGGCACGCTTGGCACTCCGACACGCTGCGTCTTCGCTGGAACCGACACCAGTTCCGCTGACACGCAGCACTGGCGGCGGCTCCTCCGCGAGGATGCTCTGAAGATTACACGTTGCGACACAACTCCAACCGCGCCGAGCCTGAACAGCCGACAGCATCTCGATCCCCGAACCAACACCCGGTATGCGATCGGCACCGGCGCAAGCGGCACCTATTCAGCCGCCTGGCGCGCCCGGGTCGTGCCGAGGAGGCCGGCGGCCGCCTTGGCCACCGAAGTGCCCTCGAAGAAGCGCGGGTTTCCCGCACCCCACAGCCGCACCGCGTTGCCGAAGGTGAAGTCGCGGAAATCGTCGCTGGTGAGGAACCCGTGCTCGACCAGCTCATAGGCCTCGGGCAACACCTGGACCATATCGGGCACGTCGAAATGCCCGATATCTGAGCTGTAGATCGCGTTGATCCGGGCGCCGAACGGGTTGAACTTCGAGAACGCCACGGCATTCATCCGGTCGTCGGCCTCGCAGCCGAAGAAGAACGGCTTTACGTAGAGCTCGACCCAGTCCTCTTTCCGGGTGATCTCGCAGGCCGCGTAATCGTCGTGCGCGGCCACCCCGCCGTCCAGCGTATCCTCCTCCTTGGCGGGCCAGCCGTCGCGCCGGGTCAATTCGGCGGCGATATCCTCATAGCCGTATTTGTCGACCAGCTGGCGCAGGAGGGTGCGATCGAGCTTGGTCGGGTCCATGTATTCGAGGCCCTTCTTGCCGCGCCGCTCCCAATGCTCGATCAGATCGGCGAACAGCTGGCAGCCCCAGCCGACCCCGCCTTCGAGGAAGCCGAAGCGCAGGTCGGGAAAGCGCCTGGTCAC
>DATCQF010000030.1:0-5282 GCA_036569735.1 Allostellaceae bacterium
GGGCGCCGAGGTCGCGATCCTCGACCGCGACGCCGCGACCGCCGAAACCACGGCCAGGGCCATCCACGCTGATGGGCGGGCGATCTCTGCCCATGCGGCCGACGTGACCGACGAGGCGGCGCTCGAACGCGCCTTCGGCACGATCGTGCAGCACCGCGGCAGGATCGACATCCTCGTCAACAGCGCCGGCATCGGCCTGCGCCACGCCGCCGTCGATCACCCGCTCGCCGATTGGGACAAGGTGGTCGCCGTCAACCTGACCGGGGTGTTCCTGTGCTCGCGCATCGCGGCGCGGACGATGATCAGCCGGCGCGGCGGGGCGATCGTCAACCTGGCCTCGATCATGGGGTTGTCCGGCGGCGGGCTCTACCCCAATGTCTCCTACCAGGCGACCAAGGGGGCGATCGTCAACATGACCCGGGCCTTGGCCGTCGAATGGGCGCAATCGGGGATCCGGGTCAACGCGGTGGCGCCGACCTGGGTGCACACCGACCTGACCGCCGAACTGCTCGATCGCCCCGGGGTCACCGAGCGCATCGCCGAACTGACGCCGATGCGCCGCCTCGCGACGCCGCAGGAGGTCGCCCACGCCATCCTCTTCCTGGCAAGCCCCGCCGCGGCGATGATCACCGGCCACACCCTGCCGGTCGATGGCGGCTTTCTGGCGCAGTAATCGCGAACTATCCCCCGCCCGCGGCCGCGTCGGCGCCCTCGATGCGCTGCGCCAATGCGGCGGCGAGGAAGCGGTCGATGTCGCCGTCCAACACCGCGGCCGGGTTGCCGGTTTCGACGCCGGTGCGCAGATCCTTGACCATCTGGTAGGGCTGCAGCACGTAGGAGCGGATCTGGTGGCCCCAGCCGATATCGGTCTTGGTGGCGTTCATCGCGTCGGTCACCGCCTCGCGCTTTGCCAGTTCGGCCTCGTAGAGCCGGGCGCGCAGCATCGCAAAGGCATGCGCCCGGTTCTGGTGCTGCGAGCGCTCGCTCTGGCACTGCACGACGATGCCGCTCGGCTGATGGGTGATGCGGATCGCGCTGTCGGTCTTGTTGACATGCTGGCCGCCGGCGCCCTGGGCGCGGTAGGTGTCGATGCGCAGATCCTTGTCGTTGATCTCAATTTCGATCTTCTCGTCGATCACCGGGTAGACCCAGGCCGAGGCAAAGCTGGTGTGGCGCCGCGCGGCTGAATCAAAGGGCGAGATGCGCACCAGGCGGTGCACCCCGCTTTCGGTCTTCAGCCAGCCATAGGCGTCGGGGCCGCTGATCTTGAGCGTCGCCGATTTGATCCCGGCAACCTCGCCCGCGCTTTCCTCGAGCCATTCGGCCTTATAGTCATGGTCTTCGGCCCACCGGACATACATGCGCAACAGCATCTCGGCCCAGTCCTGCGCTTCGGTGCCGCCGGCGCCGGCATGGACTTCGAGATAGCAATCGTTGGCGTCAGCCTCGCCCGAGAGGAGGCTTTCGACCTCACGCCGCTGCGCCTCGGCGCGCAACTTGCCGAGCCCCGCCTCGGCTTCGGCGACGATCTCCGCATCGCCCTCGGCGTCGCCGAGGCCGATCAGCTCGACCGCTTCCTCGACCTCGCGTTCGATCCGGCGATAGCTGTCGATCGCCCGCTCGAGCCGGGTGCGCTCGCGCAATAGCGTCTGCGCCGCCGAGGGATCGTCCCACAGCTTGGGGTCCTCGGATTTTGCGTTCAGCTCGGCGAGGCGCCGATTGGCCACATCCCAGTCAAAGATGCCTCCTCAGCAGCGCCAACGACTTTCCGATGTCGTCGACGACCGCCTGTGTTTCAGCGCGCATGTGCCCATCCCTCGAACAAACCAATTTCAGGCTACCACCTCGGTAGAGCCCGCCGGCAACTTCAGTAGAGCCCGCCGGTTCCGCCCGCCGGAGCGGCGCGTACCGGGAGGCCGGTGGCGGCGTCGCCCGCGATCTCCTCGCCGGGCGCGCCGCGCAGGCCCCGGTCGCGGTCCTTGCCGGGCTCGGTGCCGGGCTTATAGCCTTCCAAGATCGCCCCATCGCCGGCCCCGGCAGGGAGCCCGTTGCCCGGGTTTACCCGGTACATCCTGAGGCCGGGCGGGGTGCGGAACTCGGTCGGCGGCGAATCCTTCAGCGCGGCGATCATGAAATCGCGGAAAATCGGCGCCGCCAGATGGCCCCCGGTCGAGTCGGAACCGAGGGTGACCGGCTCGTCGTAGCCGACATAGACCCCGGCGGCGAGGTCTGGGCTGAAGCCGACGAACCAGGCATCCTGCCAGTCGTTGGTCGTGCCGGTCTTGCCGGCGATGGGCTTCCCCACCGCCTTGACCACGGTGCCGGTGCCGCGCTGAACCACGCCCTGCATCATCCCGACGAGCTGGAAGGTGGCGAGCGGATCGGCGATCTGCTCGCGATTATCGGGGATCACCGGCACCGGCTGATGGTTCCACTCGACGTTGCCGCAGCCCTCGCAGACCCGCTGGTCGGCGCGGAAAATGGTTTTACCATAGCGGTCCTGGATGCGGTCGATGAGACTCGGCGTGATGCGCTTGCCGCCGTTGTCGATCATGGCGTAGGCGGCGGTGTGCCGCAGCGGCGTCGTCTCGCCGGCGCCGAGCGCCATCGAATACATCCGCGGCATATGGTCCATGATGCCGAATTTCTCGACCGTCTGGCCGATCGCCTCCATGCCGATCGCCGCGGCAACGTGCGCGGTCGCCGCGTTGCGCGAATGTTCGAGCGCCACCCTCAAGGGAATCGGCCCCATGAAGTTGCGCTCGTAGTTCGCCGGCGTCCAGGCGGGCAGGCCCGGACCCTGGCTGAGCGAGATCGGCGCGTCGTCCACCAGGGTCGACGGCGTGTACCCGTTTTCCAGCGCGGTCAGGTAGACGAACGGCTTAATCGACGAACCGGGCTGCCGTTTGGCCTGGGTCGCGCGGTTGAACTGGCTCAATTCGAAGCTGAAGCCGCCGCTCATCGCCAGCACGCGGCCGGTATGCGGGTCGATCGCCACCAAGGCACCCGACACCTCGGGGATCTGGCACAAATTATAGAGCGGCGCCGGGTTGGAGGGCGCCGCCGCGGTGTTGAGCGAGGCCTCTCTCGCCCTGGCCGTCCCACCCCGGGTCACCAGGGCCTTGGCAGCCTCTTCCGGCAGCGTCTCGACCAGCACGAGATCGCCGGGCTTGGCGACATCGGCCGCATTGCGGGGAAAGCCTCCGAGCGAGCCATCGTCGTGCAGCGGCCGCGCCCAGCGCATCTGCGCGAAGGGAATCCGCCCGGTCTCGCCGCCCTTCAGACCGATCGCCGCGCCGTCGCTTTCGGTGCGCAGCACCACCGCGAGCTGCCAGCCGACCGTTGCGGCGCCCGCCGGCAGCGCCTCCGCGCCGAGCCGGCCCGGCCAATTGGGTCCGGGATCGATGTGCCCGACCGGGCCGCGCCAGCCGCCATGGCTGCGGTCATAGGCGATGAGGCCGTCGCGCAGATACTTGTCCGCGGCGGCCTGCAGGCGGCCATCGAGGCTGGTGCGGACCGAGAGCCCGCCCTGGTAGAGGGACTTTTCGCCATAGCGGGTCATCAGCTCGCGCCGCACCTCTTCGGCGAAATAGGCGCCGGTGACGATCTCGGCCTCCTCGCGGTGGCGCAGCACCAAGGGCTCCGTCTTGGCCTGCGCGATTTCCGCTTCGGTCGCGTTGCCGTCCTCCGCCAGGCGGTCGAGGACCCAATCGCGGCGCGCCTTTGCCGCCTGCGGGAAGCGCGCCGGATTGTAGTTGTTCGGCGCCTTCGGCAAGCCGGCGAGATAGGCCGCTTCAGAGAGGCTCAACTCGTCGAGCGATTTGTTGAAATAGGTCTGCGCCGCGGCGACGACCCCATAGGCGCCTGAGCCGAGATAGATCTCGTTCAGATAGAGCTCGAGAATGCGGTCTTTCGCCATCGCCTCGTCGATTCGGGTGGCCAGGATGATCTCCTTGACCTTGCGGGCGATCGACAATTCGTTCGACAGCAGCATGTTCTTGGCGACCTGCTGGGTGATGGTCGAGGCACCGACCGGCCGCCGCTTGCTGCGCCACCGCCCGACATCGGTCAGCGCGGCGCGCAGGATCGACATCGGGTCGACCCCGTGGTGGCTGTAGAAATTCTTGTCCTCGGACGACAGAAACGCGTTGATGACCCGCTTGGGGATCGCTCCGATCGGCACGAAAACCCGGCGTTCGCTGGCATACTCGGCGAGCAGCCGCCCGTCGCCGGCGTGAACCCGCGTCATGATCGGCGGCTCGTAATGCGCCAGCTGCTGGTAATCCGGCAGGTCGCGACCAAAATACCAGATCGTCAACCCGACGAAGACGCCGCCGGCGATTGCCAGTAGCACGGCGCAGACAAAGAGGAATCGAACGAGCTTGATCATTATGCGCGACGGCGCAGGCTCCTTTCTCTTGGGTCGCTTTGGCGCAGCCCCGACACCCTCGCTCCCCAGGGCGGTTTGGGGCGCGGCGGGGGCGGTTATGCGCCAACCCTCGCGCTATTCCAAGGCGGATTTGGGGCGCTCGGCGCCGCCTCCGACGCACCGTGCCGGCGGCGCCGCGGCGCGCCGCGCCACCGACCGCGGCGGGCTTGAGGAAATCATTGTAGTGGCGGCGTTTGCCCGGTACATTGGGCAATGCGAATCCGCCGTCCGGGCGCGTCGCCCGGCGGCGTTGCGACGCACACCCGCATTATCGGCAAGCTGTTTGCCTGCCGCCGCGCCGGGTCGCAGCGCCGGGCGATGCCTACCGTATGAACCCGCAGCCGAGCGTGTTTGCTGACGCGACGCCGATGAACGAATCCCGCGACGCAATGATCTCAAACACCCCCGGCTTTCTTCCAAACAGCTTTCTTCCGCACAGCACCGCGTCGCCGGCCGCCGTTACAGCGGCCGCAGCCGCGCGCCTGGGAGTTCCGCCCGAATGGCAAAGCGCATGCTTATCGACGCCGCCCACCCCGAAGAAACTCGGGTGGTGGTGACCAGTGGCACTCGTCTCGAAGAATTCGATTTTGAGTCGTCCACGAAGAAACAGGTCAAGGGCAATATCTATCTGGCCAAGGTGACGCGGGTCGAGCCTTCGTTGCAGGCGACCTTCGTCGACTACGGAGGTAATCGACACGGGTTTCTCGCATTCAGCGAGATCCACCCGGATTACTACCGCATCCCGGTCAGCGATCGGCGGCCGGGCGATCCCGAGCCGGAGGCGGGCGACGAGCCGGTGCCAGGGGACGATGGTGTGCCGCTCGCGGCGGCGCTGCCCGAGCCGGTGCGGGTT
>DATCQF010000031.1:0-3347 GCA_036569735.1 Allostellaceae bacterium
GCGTCTGGGCACTGCCCCCGGTGGCGAGGGTACCGCTGCCGTCGCTCGCCACGGCGCCGGCGGTGTTGATGACCGGCAGCGGATTTTGCGGCCCGACCGGGGTCGATACGCCCTGCGCATCGGTCGCAGCGGGCGCGTGCAGCGGCACCAGATTGCCGTTGCCGTCGATTTCGGTTGCCAGCGACTGCACCGTGGTGTTGGCGTCTTTGACGAAGAGCGTCATGGAGCCTCATTCTCCTTTGCGGCGAGCTGCCGATAAGCCTCGAAAATTCCGTCCCCTGCGCGCGGCTCGACCAGGAGCTCGGTGAACGCCCAGACGAGGGCATCGACCCGATCCGGCGAATAGCCTGCCGTCGTCCGATCGAAATCGCTGGTAAAGGAGCACATCTGGTCTTCGAGCTGCGCGAACACGCCGATGTGGTGAATGCGGCCCTGCTCATAGAGCGCGGCCACCGGTTCGGCCCGTGCGACCTTGCCGCGGGCCGCCCTGACCGCGCTGAACGGCACGTTCGGGTCGATCATCCGCAAGGTCGCCTCGACCATGTCGCCGCCATTGTTGATCTCGGCGACGATGCGATCGGCCTGGCGTGCGCCGTAGGCGGCGATCGCGACGCGCGCCCACTCCGCCGGCGCATAGCGGCCCGAGGCGTCGGCAAGGACATAGCCATGCCCGTTCGAATCCCGCCCGGCGGCGATGATCCCGGTCTCGTCGGCATGCTCGCTCGCCGAGACTGCCGGGTCGATCGCGACGACCACCCGCGAGAACTGCGGCACCGTGCTCGTCCGCGTTGCCTCGATGATCCCGCGTTGCCACAAGCCGCCGGGCATGTCGTCAAGGAGTTCGGCGTCGAGCTCCTGCCGCCCGAGCCGGGTTCCCTGGTAGCGCTTGACGATCTGGTCGAGAAAAGCCGGCGCCAGGTTGGCGCGGTTTTCCGCGGTCGCCCCGCGGGTCGTCACGACCTTCGGGTCGGCGAGCAGTGCGCGGATCAGCCTGGTCGGCCGCGGCGTCGTGGTCACCACCGCGCGCGGATCGTCGCCGAGCCTGAGGCCGAACATCAGCATGTCCCAGGCGTCCGGGTAGCGCCACGCGGCCAGCTCGTCGCACCACGCGAAATCGTGCTGGGGCCCGCGCAAACGCTCCGGCTCATCGGCGCTGAACAGCGTCGCCACCGCGCCGTTGGGCCAGGTGAGCCGCCGCTTTGAGGGCTCGTAGAGCGGTCGGTCGGCGGGCGGCGCAATCGCCAGGAGCCCGCTTTCACCCTCGACCATCACATCGCGCGCATCGGCCGCGGTCGGTGCGACCAGCGCGATGCGGCGCGCCGTGCGCGCTCCGACGCGGGCCCGCACAAATTCGGCCCCGGTCCGGGTCTTCCCGAAACCGCGCCCCGCCAGCAGCAGCCAGACGCGCCAGCCGCCCGGCGGCGGCAATTGCCCCGGTCGCGCCCGGTACGCCCAGTCGTATTTGATTTTCAGCGCCTGTTCCGGGGTCAGCGACCGGACAAGCTTATTCCTCAGTGGCTCCGGCAGCGAGGCGAGCGAGCTCGCGTGCAAGGAATTCACGCGGATCCTCCTCCTCCTGAGCTTCGGCCGCCGCGGCCTCGTGGCGCCGTGGCGGCAGCGGAAACATGCCGAGATGGCGGGCAATCGCGTCGAGCGCCGCCTTCTTGTCGTAGAGCTTGAGCCGAGATTGGTCCGACCCGATGCCGGGTACGATTTCCGAGATCGCCGCCACATCGTCGTCGCTCATATCGTCGAGCGACTTGATCCTCAGCCCCTCTGGACTCCATGCGGCCATGTGGCGCAAATCGGCAAAGGCGATGCGGGCATACGCCAGAAGAACGCGATCCGCGGTGATGCCGAGCCGGGCCGCGCGCGCCACGAACTCATCGAGATCGACGGGGACCCCTTCTTCCGGCGCCTGGCGCTGTTTTTTGCCGCCGCGCGCTTTGCCTGATGCCGCTCGGCCGGTGCTGCGCCGCGGGGGGCGAGTTGCCAAAAGGGACGCCCTACCGAGATTGCATGACGGCGATTGGGGGGGTGTTGCGCCGCGCCCAATTCCGTCAGTGTGGTGATCTTATAGCAGATCGATCCGGATTTGTCAACGTATAAATGCTATAACAGCAATCAATGCGGCGCCCCGAAATGCGCTTCGAGCGCACCGAGCGCGGCGACGAGAATGCCTGACGCGGATTCCTGGCTGACCCGGCGCCCGCTCCACCCCTGCTCGAGCGCCCATTCCTTGAGCGAGCGCTCCCACCCCAGGACGTGCCACAAACACGATCCCCCCGGCGACGCGATCCCGCCGACCGCCTGGATGGCGCGCCAAACTTGGCCGCGCGCCGCCTCGATCCGCAGCGCCGGCCCGTCATTATCGGGCCGCAGGCTGCGCTCGCCGAGACGCAAATGCGACGGGTCGAGCGCACGCAACGGGTCGAGTGCAGCGAGCGCAAACCGCGCCCGGAAATCTTCCCCGGCCTGTCTCATGCCCACGGTGATCGAGCCGCGCCGTTGCATTATCAGAAGCGTGTCGACCGCCCGATAGGGGCGCGAGGGATGGCCGGCGCTATCCCCGATCGTGCCCTCCAGCCGTTCGACGAGGCCGTGCTGCCGGCGTTCCGGCGTCGGCCCGGAATCGTGCAAGCCGGCGGCCGAGGTTTTTGAGGTCCGTTGCATCGTTATCGGTCTCCGGGAACAAACAGTGAACACTAGAGTCGCGAAAAGGCCCGCGCAACGCGGTCGAGGCGGCGCAGCACGCGGGCCGGGGGGTGTCGCGCCGGGCGACCCTGGGTTCCCCCGACGGCCTTCGCCAGCGCCTCGATCTCGCACAACTGGCGGCGCTCGCCAGCGCTGCCATTGGCAAGGTGGCAGCAGGCATGGTGCGGTGGACAATAGGCAGAGCCCGGCTGGCGCGGCGCGTTGCAGAAATTTACCGGGCCCGGGCCGCCACCCGCACCGTCGAGAACGAAAGCGCACCCGCCGTCGTTTTCCCAGTTGCCCTGCGAACCCTGATGCACTCCCGGTGTTGCACCCGACATGCGCTTCGCCCCTTGTCAAAGACGCACGGTGCATATATTATTGTGTTCGCAATGTCAATGTCGCAATTACGGTTGGCGCAATAATGAACGCGACGTGGTTTCAGCAGACGCTTGAACGGGCCGGCATGTCGCAGGCCGATCTCGCCCGCCATCTGGGCTTGGCGCCATCGGCGATCTCGCGCATGCTCAAGGGCGAACGCCAGATGAAACTCCTGGAGGCGGTACAGATCGCCGCTTTTCTCGGCATCTCGCAGGACGAGGTGCTGCGCCATGCCGGCACCGGCACCGGCACCGAGGCTGCGGCGCCCGCCG
>DATCQF010000032.1:0-3173 GCA_036569735.1 Allostellaceae bacterium
GCCAGCACCGACAACATCAATTTCGGCGGCAATGTCGGCGATCCCGGCGTCACCCGCATCCCGCAGATCCGCTATACGATGCCGCTGGGCGGATGGGGCATCCCCGGCGCCTTCTCGGTGTCGGCTGAAGCCCCGGAAACCGACGGCTGGACCCCCGGCGCCGGGCTGATCGGGTCAGACGCGGTCGCCGTGGCACCGGCCGCCTTCTTCAACCCGTTCAAGTCGCCGTCGCCTGACTTCACGGCGGCCTGGTACATCCCGCAACCCTGGGGCCATATGGATTTCAGCGCCGTCATCAGGCCGATCCTGGAGGTCAAGGACGGGGCCTTCGTTGACCGGCAGTACACCGGCTACGGCGTCCATTTCGGTGGTTCCGTCAGGCCTGCCTGGTTTGGTTGGGCGAGGGACTACATCACCTGGCAATTCACCTATGGCGACGGCATCGGCCGGTATATGGGTGGCAATACCACCGAGTTCTCACTCGTCACCAACTACCCGGCGGCGGCGCCGGCGAGCGCGGCGGCGGCGGCGAACATCATCGTCAAGCCGACCGTTTCGTGGGGCGGCAACACCGGCTACCAGCATCGCTGGACGCCCACTCTGCGGTCCAACATCAGCGCTGGCATTCTGCACCACGACATCAGCAACGTGGGGAATGCCGCGGCTGGCTTTGTCTGCCCGGCGCGTTCGGCGGCGGCGCTGGCCGGCACCGGCGGGTGCGGCCTGAACAAGGAGCTGGTCAGCGCCGAGCTCAACCTGATCTGGAACCCGGTGCCGTTCGCCGATATCGGCATCGAGTATTTCCATGGCCACCGCCTGGTTCTGAGCAATCTGAAGGGCGACGTCAACGGTCTGATCAGCCGGTTCAAAGTCAACTTCTGATCTGGCAACCGGAAGCCTTCGCGAAACCCGCCGGCTCGCGCCGGCGGGTTTTTCGCGTCCGCCGCTTGGAAGCGTAAAGCTGCCCGCCGCTTGGCAGTGTCACGCCGATAGCTCGCCGGGGCCGGTCTCGAATATCTGGATCGGGATGATGAGCCACCGGTGAGCCTCAACCTGGCAGTGGTTGCGCCCCGACGGCGCACCTGCAGGTTATTTGCAGCCGGATGGCGCGCCTGGACATTGCGGCCGGCCGAGGAGGTCGCTCTGGCCCTCTTCGTCAAGATCGTGGCGAGCAGACCCGACATCGGCGCGACACGTTCCACGCGTTGCTGGCTGCGTGTCGCGGGTGCGGCCGCGGATTGCGCGCGGAACCGGCACTCCCACCCGGTCGGCGCCGGATGACCTGGCCGCCCTCGGCTTTGGGCTGCCGTGCTCCCGGCGCGCCGTCTGGCGCCCGATATAATACTGGCGGCGCACGACAGGGACGGGCCTGGCCGCGCACCGGCAAACCATCCGCGCTCATTTCAATCCCGGCTGTGCTCGCTGGCTGCTCGGCGGCGACCGCGGGCTGCGTCAACGACGGCACGTTCCAAGATCGAGGGCGCGCGCGGTCCCGCAGGCTCCGGGGAGGCGCCGCCGACCGGCTATAGGCAGCCGGTCAACCGCGACGACGAGGCTGTCCGTGGTCCCGCGCTACCTCTTGCCGGCGAAGATCCCCGAAGCGAGGTAGGCCGGGCCGACGGTGGTCTTCACGGCGAAACTGCCGCCCGTCTCCGCCGCCATCGGGCCATAGAAGGTGCCTTTGATGGCGCCGGTGGCGCCCGGCGTGGAGACGCCGAAACTGTAGTTGGCGCCATTCAGCGGCGCGCTGCCGCTCGCGGCAAAGTTGTGCCCGTCGAAGTTGTTGACCGCCACCGAGCCGGTTTGGGTCCCGAAATTATAGGTGCCGGCAAAGCCGCCGGCCGCGACGTAGCTCTGGCCGTTGTTGAACACCGAGCCGATCGCGTGGCCGGTATAGGTCCCCGTCACGTTCTGGCTCATCAGCGTGTTGAGGTCATTGAGCGGGGTCGCGACCCCTGCGACCCAGGTGTTGATGTGCCCGCGATCGATGCGGGAGATGGTGGAATCGGTTGCATTTCCGGTCCGCAGATCGCCGCCCCAATAGCCCCACTGGAGGTATTGGCATTGGCAGTAGGACACCCCGCTCGGCAATATCGAAGTCGGCGTCCCGGCGGCGCCGGAGCTTGCCAGATACAGCTTGCCGGCCTGGTTCGGGTCGCCGTTGACGACGAGGTTCTGGCCGTTGATCTGCTGCGGATTGACCTGGCTTTCGAGCGCCGCAAAGATGTTGTTATCGACGAAGGCCTCGCGCCCGCCGCCATGGCCGGTCAGCGCGCCATATTGCATCGTCAGCGTGTTGGCTCCCGCGGAGGGCGACTGAGCGGCGCCGCTGAGGGTCGCCTGGATGCGGTTGTTCGGCGCGTCGGTGCTGATGAAGGTGCCGCCGGTCACGATATAGGGCATCGGCTGCGCGGTCGTGTACATCAGCCCGCCGAAATTGCCGGCGATGGCCTGCGTCGTCCGGTTGGTTCCGACCCCCGCCGGCACTGCGGTCGGAAGAACCGGCTGGGTAAACCCATAAGTCGTCACTGCTCCCGATAATGGGATTTCGGCTGCTGTCGACGGAATGACCGGCGCGGTTTTGATGCCGCTGAAGGGCGCTGTACTGGCGAACTGGGTCTGATCGAGGACAAAGCCGGAGATCGAGTTCGCGCCATAAAAGCTGTTGCCGGCGCCGTCGACCGTCGAACTGACGTCAGAGCCCACTCGAACCGGCGCGCCGCCGGCCGATTGCAGCGAGGAAGAGCGCAGCACCCCGGAGAGGATCGGCTGGCCATTGCTCTGCAGGGCATCGAACGTGCCGGTGGTCACCGCGATCGCCGATTGCTGGTTGGCGCCCTGGCCGTTGATCGCAAGGCTCGCCTGCAGCGCGCGCGCCGCCGACAGAGTGGTCGCACTGCCGATCGGGGTCGTTGGCGGAGCGACGACATAGAGCGGCGACACCGTCGCATTCGGCAGATTGCCGCCGGCCTGGCCGCGGAGGAACGGGATGTTCGATTGCAGCGCGGCATCGGGCTGGACGCTGAACGCGAAGATCCGGGTGCTCCCGGTCTGCTGGAACGCGGTCGGATTGACCGGCATGCCGCCGGAGATGAAGGCGCGCTGCGTCGGCGCGTTGGTCGGCGTGATGTTGGCATAAAAAAAGGTGTTGTCGGCGGAAAGAAAGCTGGTGC
>DATCQF010000033.1:0-8787 GCA_036569735.1 Allostellaceae bacterium
TGGAGGGCCCGCGCGCCGGCGCGATCGGCACGATCCAATCGGTCTATATCCGCGACCCCGACCAGAACCTCGTCGAGATCTCGAATTATTGAGGCCGGCCGTTCGGCGGTTCCGCTGGCTCCTTCGCGATGATCGTGGCACTCTCGCGCAGTTCCTCAAACGGACGAGGCCGCCATGAAGATCGAACGCATCGACCATCTCAACATCACCGTCGCCGACATCGACCGCAGCATGGAATTCTATAAGCGCGTCCTTGGCATGCGGACCGAGAGCATGGGCGAAGCGCGCGCCGCGCTGCTGTTCGGCGAGCAGAAGATCCATCTCGACCTCGCCGGGGCTACCGCGATGAGCGGCGAGAAGCGGATGCCGGCGCATATCTGCTTCGTCACCCAGACACCGATCGGCGAAGTCAAGTCGCACCTCGAAAGCTGCGGCGTACCGGTCAGAATGGAGGGCCCGCGCGCCGGCGCGATCGGCACGATCCAGTCGGTCTATTTCGACGATCCGGACATGAACTCGATCGAAGTCTCGACCTATTGAGATTGCCCCTCAATCCTCGACAGACATGCCGAGGGTCATGCTGAGGTGGCACAGGGGCTGGCCGGCCGCCGCGGCCCAGGCGTTGAAAGACGCCTGGACCTGCGCCCGGTCCTGACGGTTTTTCGGCGGGGCCTGTATCGCGCCCCAGTGCTTCAGCGCGGCGACCACCGAGGGTGACAGGACAAAGCTGTCCTTGCCGACCATGCGCAGAAAGCTCGCGCCCGAATTGCCGCCCATCTGGCTGAAGTTTTTCGCCAGCGCCTCCCACAGCCCGACGATATCGCTGCCCGGCCAGCCGGCGATCCAGGCGCCGAAGCTGCCGTGCTCGGCGGCGAGATCAAGCATCGCGGCGGCATTGTCGCGCACCGCCTTCAATTTGCCCCAGTGGCGGATCAGCCGCGGGTCACCCATCAGGCCTTCGAGCGCCTCGTCCGGCATCGCGCGCACCCGGTGCGGGTCGAACCGGTAGAACACCTCTTCGAACGCCGGCCATTTCGCATCGACCACGCTGTGCTTGAGCCCGGCGCGAAAGATCCGCAGCGACATCTGCGACAGGTAGCGGTCGTCGGGCATCGCTTTCAGCTGCTCTTGTGTCTTGGGCTGCGGCAGCCGGGCCTGCAACCCCGCCGCGCCGTGCCGCGCGCGAGCCGCCTCCAGTATCGTCGCGAACGGGGTGAGGCTCATCCTCCGGTCTCCGGTCAGTAGGCCGAGGGGGGCGGCGGCGGCTGGCCGGTTTCGAGGTCGGGGACGGCGAATTTTTCGCGCAGCCGCATCAGCCGATAGCCGAGCCCGAGGTATCCGCCGCATTCGGCGCGAGCGGCGATGAATTCGGCCGGGGTGGTGTCGTGGCGCTCGCGCAGATGGGCGATGACGACCGAGTCAATGGGGATGCGGCTGAAATCGTGCAGCAGCATCCGGCAATGCGCCGCCGCATAGGGGCCGATGCCCTTGAAGCTCGTCAGGTAGTCGTGGTCGAACCGGTCGGGGCTTCCGTGTCCGTCGCGGTCGATTGCGCCGTCGTCGAGCATCCGCCTTGTGGCGGCCACTACGGTCGGCGCGCGGAAGCCGAGCTTGGCGTGCAGGCGCAGCCCTAATTCGCCGTAGTCGAGCACCATGTCGGGGGTCGGAAAGGCGCCGCCGCCGGGCTCGGCGACGAGCGCCGCGCTCATCCGGCAGGTGCCCGACCAACTGGTATTGACGGTCAGCACCGTCTTGACGAAATCCTCGTAGAAGGTCGAGCCGCGCAAGAAGCGCCCGCCACCCGCCGCGATCAGCGCCGCCTCGTCGGCAAAGCCCGGCCCGAGCGCGGCAATCGCCGCGGCCGGATCCCATTCGGCCGAAACCCAGCGGGCCGCCCGGCGCAGGATTTCCGCCGCTGCGTCATCGGGAAACCCGTTCGAGGCGACCGCGAGCGTCCTCGGGCCGCGCTGCCGCACCGCGATGGTGCCGACCCGGCCGCCGATCCGCTCGGCGTGCGAGAGCGTGCCGCCCGCACCCTCCCAGCGCCACGGCTCCAGATGCACCCAGCCATGGCTCGCGACGGTGAGGCCGAGGTCGATCGGCCAGGGAAATCGTAACTCCCTCTCCCCCAGCGGGGGAGAGAGTCGGGGTGAGGGGGCGGGCGCTATAGTCTCGGACATACGGTGTGGCGTCCTTCGAGACGCCGGCTTCGCCGGCTCCTCAGGATGACGTTCTTTCTTAATTCTATCATAGACTTACGTCATCCTGAGGAGCGCTCTTGCGCGTCTCGAAGGACGCACCGCGCCGATGCACGCCTTTATCACGCCGCGTCGAGGGCTTGCTTGAGATCGGCGACGATGTCGTCCTCGTGTTCGAGGCCGATCGAGAGCCGGACATAGCCGTCGGTGACGCCGGTCTGCAGCTGCTCCTCGGGGGTCAGCTGCGAGTGGGTCGTCGTCGCCGGGTGGATCGCCAGCGAGCGCGCGTCGCCGATATTGGCGACATGATAGAACATCTTGAGGGCATCGATGAAGCGGCGGCCGGCGTCGAGCCCGCCCTTCAATTCGAACCCGAGCAGCCCCCCATAGCCGCCCTTCAGGTAGGAATCGGCACGGCGCTTGGTTTCGCCGGTCATCAGGCTCGGGTGGATGACCTTGGCGACCTTCGGGTGCTCCCTGAGAAAGCGCGCCGCCGTCAGCGCGTTGGCGCAATGCACCCGCATGCGCAACGGCAGCGTTTCGAGGCCCTGAAGGTGCAGGAAGCTGTTGAACGGCGCCGCCGCCGCGCCGAGGTCGCGCAACAGCGTCACCCGCATCTTGATGATGTAGGCGACCGGCCCCATCCCCTTGACCGCCTGGGTCCACACCGCGCCGTGATAGCTCGGGTCGGGCTGGTTCAGCAGCGGAAAGCGGTCGGCGTGCTTTTCCCAGTCGAAATTGCCGCCATCGACGACGATGCCGCCGATCGAGGTGCCGTGACCGCCGATATATTTGGTCGTCGAATGCATCACCACCGCGGCGCCGTGGTCAATGGGCCGGCACAGCACCGGGGCGGCGGTGTTGTCGACGATCAGCGGCACGCCCAATTCGCGGCCGATCCTGGCAACCTCGCCGATCGGGAAGACTTCGAGCTTCGGGTTGGGCAGCGTCTCGGCATAATAGCAGCGCGTCTTCGAATCGGTGGCGCGGCGGAAATTCTCCGGATCGGAGGGATCGACAAAGCGAACCTCGATCCCCATCGTGCGCTGCATCGTGTGGAGAAACAGGTTCCAGGTGCCGCCGTAAAGATCGGTCGAACTGACGAAATTGTCGCCGGCCTGGGCGATGTTGTTGACGCAGAACATCGAGGCGGCCTGCCCCGAGCCGAGCGCCAGCCCGGCGACCCCACCCTCGAGCGCGGCGACCCGCTGCTCGAGCACGTCGCTGGTCGGGTTCATGATGCGGGTATAGATGTTGCCGAGTTCCTTCAGCCCGAACAGGTTGGCCGCGTGCTCGGAGCTGTCGAACTGATAGCTCGTCGTCTGGTAGATCGGCACGGCGACGGCGTTGGTTGCCGGGTCGCTGCGATAGCCAGCATGGAGCACGATGGTTTCGGGATGCTTGCTCTCCGTGGGCATGAGACACTCCTTCGTCGGGTTGGGCCTTCGCCGGATTGGGGCAGGCATCGCGCGCGGCGGGCGGGCGGCCTTGGGGTGTCTTTACCGGCATGGAAGCGGCCCGCACAAGCGGGAAAAAGGGCGGCGGGTTCATCCAAGCGGGACCTTGTCTGGTCCGGGCACGTGGTCGGGGCAGATCGTAGCCGAGCGGCTCAGCCGCAGGCGACCCCTGGCCCTTGATGGAGAATATTCATGCCCCCAGTCCCTGCCCGCGGGTCAATGGCTTGGCGCCGGTGCTATTCCACAGAACCGGCTGACCAGTTTACTCCTCCGATACGCCTTTCCCCAAGACGACGGGGCGGTGCACAGCGCGGCGCGGCACGGCTGCTCGATGCAGCGATAAATCAGGAGACCCATGCCGACCGAGCCGCCGATCATCACTGCGCGCACCCCATCGGTGCCCAGCACTCCGTATAGGGAGCTCGCCAAAATATTCTGGCACATGAGTAGAACGAGGCCCTGCGCCATGTAGATCGAGTAGGACGCCTCACCGAGATAGCGCAACGGGGCGGCGGTCAGCACGCTTGCGCCACGCCCGGCGTTGCTCGCGGCGGCCAACAGGAGCGCGGGAAGCAGCGCGACGATCAAGACATCGGCTGCTCCAAATTGAGCGGACAGGAGGACCGCCCCGCCCGCCGCGAGGAGCGCGCCGTCCGACGCCCACACCTTTGTCTGCCAGTCGGCGGCATAAACGCGATACAGCAGCATCCCGGCGATGAATTCGGGCAGCATCCGACCGAGCGCGAGCCAACCGCCATCAAATGCCCCGGCGGCGACAGCGCTACACCACACCGCGATCAGCAGCGCAACCAACACCGGGATGGCCCGGCGCTCCAGGCGCGAAAGCCCGCTCACGAGAATTGGAAACAGCAGATAGGCGCACCATTCCGCGCTCACCGACCACGACATGTCATTGAACGACGCATGCGGCAGAAAGACTTGCGTAAGCAGCAAGTTGTTCGCAAGGTCGAACGGCGAGAACCCCGGAGCAGTGCCGACCAGCCGGCACAAGGCACAGCGTGATCGCGAAGTGCACCGGATATACCCGGCAGAGCCGGAGCCAGAGGAACCTGCGAACCGCGCCCGGGACAGGTTTTTGCGCGAATCTCTCGCCGTGAACATGCGCCAGGACCAACCCGCTGAGCATGAAGAAGAAATCGACGGCGAGATACCCGCGCGAGATTGGGCCACCTACCGCCCCGTGGTGGAGGACCACGATTAGTGCCGCAAACCCGCGCATCGGCGTGAGCAACGCGAGTGTGGCGGATTTCATCGAAATACGGCGAAATCGAATGTTATTAAACCATAGGCCATAAATAGCCGTATCCCTTTTTTAACATACATCGGCAATCTGGGCGATATGTATTAACAAAACCCCGCCAATCCCAGTTTTATTCGTCAGGGAATCTACGTAGCCGGCCAGCGCGCTCAGGCGCTCGTCGAGTGGGATCAAAGCCTCGGACGCGCCATCCGGCGTTTTTGCGCCTGCGATAGGGGGATCAGCCTGGATCGGCGCGGGCATATAGCTGCTAAGCTACAGGGCTATCGCGACGCTCGATTTGGGAGGACAGTAGAATGGCCGAGACGCCGGAGCTGAAGGGTTTCCTCGACGAGGCGCGAGAGTTGCTGCCGGCCGCGATCGCCTTGCGCCGGCGCATCCATCAAAAGCCGGAACTCGGACTCAACCTGCCGCTGACCACCGAGGCGGTGCTCGACGGGCTCTGCGGTCTCGATGTCGGGATCGCCCGCGGTCCCTCGACTTCCGGTCTCGTCGTATCGCTGAGCGGGACCAAGCCCGGCTCGCAGAGCGGCCGCACGATCCTCCTGCGCGGCGACATGGACGCGCTGCCGATGCCGGAGGAGACCGGGCTCGCGTTTGCCAGCGAGATTGCCGGGCGCATGCATGCCTGCGGCCATGACGCCCACACCGCGATGCTGGCGGGGGCGGTTCACCTGCTGCACGGCCGCCGCGACGAGCTTGCCGGCACCGTCAAATTCATGTTCCAGCCGGGCGAGGAGGGCCATGCCGGGGCCCGCCGGATGATCGAGGATGGCCTCCTCGACGCCGATCCGAAGCCCGATGCGGCCTTTGCCTTGCACATCTTTCCCAATTTCAAGGCGGGCGCGATCGTCGGCCGGCCCGGGCCGCTCTTGGCCGCGGTCGACACCTGGACGATCCGGGTCAAGGGACGCGGCGGTCACGCGTCGATGCCGCATCTGGCGGTCGATCCGGTGCCGGTCGCCTGCGAAATCGGGCTCGCGCTGCATGCGATGGTGACGCGCCGCGCCAATGTCTTCGATCCCGTCGTCCTGACCTGCGGCAAGATCGCCGGCGGCACCGCCAGCAACGTCATCCCCGAGGTGGTCGAGATGCTCGGCACGCTGCGAACAACCTCGGAGGCCGCCCGCGACAATGCCCGCGAAGGCATCCGCCGGGTCGCGACGAACATCGCCCTGGCGCATCAGTGCGAGGCCCAGGTCGCGATCAGGGCCGGCTACCCGGTGACGGTCAACGATGCGGCGTTTGTCGATTTCGCGCGCGGCATCGCCACCGACCTCATTGGCGCGGAGAATTACATCAACCTGCCGGCGCCGTTCATGGGGGCCGAGGATTTCTCGTATGTGCTGCAGCGGATGCCCGGCTGCATGATGTTTCTCGGCGTCATGCCGGAAGGCCACGATGGCCACGACCATGTCGCCTCGTGCCATTCCAACCGGATGATCCTCAACGAGGATGCGATGGCGGTCGGGATCGCGATGCACGCCGCGCTCGCGCACCGGTTCCTCACCGAAGGCATGCCGGGCTGAGCTTCGCTGCCGGAGCGGGGCTTTTCTCGCCAGATCAGAAGGTGACGCGGAACCGGCTGATCATGCCGTTGACGTCGCCCTTCAGATTGCTCAGCACCAGACGATGGCCGTGAAAGTATTCGACGGCGATATCGGCGAACGGCACCGGGTTCCAGACCAGGTTCAGCGCCGAACTGATCAGTTCCTTGTTGAGCCCGCAACCGCCGGCACCCGCGGCCGCGGCCACCCGCGTCGGACAGACAAAGCCGGCGCCGCCCAAATAGTTGATGTCGTGGTGCAGGATGCCGAAGCTGACGTTCGAGTGCAGGCTCGGCGTCCACCAATGCTGGTAGCTGGTCTGGCCGCCCCAGCTGACGGTGGTCCGGATGCGGACGTTGTTCGCCGCCGCCAGGCTCGCCGGCGCCGCCGCCGGGTAGTTGGTGATCAGGGCGAACCCGCTGCTGTTCCCAGGTAGCGGCCGATACCGTCGCCCGCGGTGAACTGCCAGGTGATGCGGTCCTTGTTCCAGCCGAACCAGCCGGGCTTGACGTCGCCGCTGAAGTGGGCGCCATAGCCGGCGAATGTCCGGTCGACGAAGGCCCCATCCTTGACCTCCAGCGTCGGCCGCACCACCGCGCTGAAATCCATATGGCCCCAGGGTTGCGGAATGTACCAGGCCATCGTCAAGTCGGGCGCCGGCGCCTTGAACGGGTCGAAGAAGGCGGCGGGCGCCACCGCCACCGCATCCGACCCGGCAACGCCGGCGGCGGCAGTCCAGCCGTCGGTTTCCGGCGCTTCGGCCGATACCGACCAGGCGCCCGGAAGCCCCCAGGGGCGCAGCGGCATGGTGTAGCGGATCTGCGGAATGCGGATGGCGCCCGGATCGCCGACGTCGCGGCCGACATTGACGGCGTCGGGCCGGGCATCCTGGTCACCGAAGTTCGAATAAGCCTGACCGCCCAGCAACCCGCCGAGGGTGGCATAGGCAAGGCGCAGGCGCGGCACGAGGTTGTTGGTCGAGAGCAGCGCGTTGTTGCCCGGGACGAACTGGTTGCCGTTGGCCCAGTCGAACTCCATGAAGGTCCGCGACTCGCCCCAGGCGGTCGGGGTGCGGGTCTCGAAATTCACCTTCGAGCGCTGCGGCGATATGAACGTCAGGCTGCCGCTGCGCGAACGCGCCGCGTTGGTTGCCCCGGCGAAAGTCGGCGGTCCGATGGTGTGGATGTGCAGCGGCGCCGTGTTGAGCGCACCGTTATTGCTGAAATTCGTCGTCGAGGCGGTCGTCTGATTGGGATTGCCGCCGTTGAAGAAGTACATCGCATAGACCGCGATTGCCCCGCCGACCCGGATCGAGGTGTCGGTGCCCGGAATCAGGAACGAGCGCGGGAAGCTGCCGCCGACGGTGCCGACGCCGGCCGAGGCGGCTCTGACGCCACCGGGATACAGATCGCCGGGCCCCGGGATCGGCGCTTGCGCAAGCTGGTCCAGGCGCTGCTGGAGGAGCTCCTGGTTGGCGCGCAAATCCGCTAGTTCGTCGGCACGCGCCACCTGCGGACCGATCCCCAACGGCACCGACAGCACGCAGGCAAGCACCGCGGTGACGGCCGCGTTTCGCCCATACTTCATCGTTTCCCCCGTTGACGTCCGCTCGGTTTGCGCCCCTGCCATATATTTAGCACAAACCCAACTTACCTAGCACGAACCCAACCTTTTGGTTAGGGGTGGACTTTCCTATCGGTCGCGTGAGCCCGTCCTGCGCTATTAGCGGCGAAAGCCCGGGACCCAGCGATCCGCGTCACCTGCCCCTGCCTGTCGGCAGCCGGGCCGGGATCGGCCGCCATCGGACCCATTGCAGCGAATCGGGGTTCTTGGTCTACATTCGATGGATCGGCGGCATCATCGCGATGCCCAACCCGCAGACGGCCGCCCTTTCCCGGGCCTGGCCCCAGCATGAGAACGACGCCATGTCTCGACCGCGAGCCCTTGACAACATTCGCGTGGTGGATTTCAGCTGGGTGCGGGCGGGGCCCTGGGCGACGCGCTGGCTCGGGGCTTTGGGCGCCGAGATCATCAAGATCGAATGGCCGGAGAGCGAACGCGGCAGGCTGCCGAGCAGCACCACGCCGCAGCACCTCGAGGTCAACCTCAACACCTCGGGCAACTTCAACGACACCAATGTCAACAAAAAGAGCCTCAGCCTCAACGTCCGCAGCGCCAAGGGGCTGGAGATCGCGAAGCGGCTGATCGCCGTCTCCGACATCGTGATCGAGAATTTCAGCTCGCGGGTGCTGCGCAACTGGGGCCTCGGCTACGACGAATTGTGCCGGATCAAGCCGGACATTGTC
>DATCQF010000034.1:0-6538 GCA_036569735.1 Allostellaceae bacterium
CTCTTATACGGCTGCGGCCTCAGGATTTCCGAGGCGCTCGGCCTCAAGCGCTCGGAGGCGCCGCAGGGCGACCTGATCACGATCACCGGCAAGGGCCAGAAACAGCGGATTGTGCCGGTGTTGCCGGCGGTGCGCCGGGCAATCGCCGACTACCTCGCCCTCTGCCCCCATGCGCTCGCCCCCGGCGGGCCGCTCTTTGTCGGGGCGCGCGGCGGGGCCTTGAGCGCGCGCCTGGTGCAGCGCCAGATGGAGAGGCTGCGCCACGCGCTCGGCCTCCCCGAAACCGCGACCCCGCACGCGCTGCGCCACAGCTTTGCGACGCACCTCTTGGGCGCCGGCGGCGATCTGCGCGCGATCCAGGAGCTCTTGGGCCACGCCAGCCTCTCGACGACCCAGCGCTACACCTCGGTCGAGACCGAGCGCCTCCTCGCCGTCTACGCCGCCGCCCACCCGCGGGCGCGGTAACCCGACCGGGCTCCCCCTCATCCAGCAGGCGGCTCCACTTCCTGTTGCGCCTGCTTGATCATCCGATCGATGTCATCATCGGTCAGTCCGGCCGCGATGACGCGGGCGCGCGCCTCGCGCCGCCCGGGGATCAATTCATCCGGCTCGATCGTGATCGTGACGCGGTCGTCCGGATCGAGGCCGCGGCGCACCAGCTCGTCGACAACCTCGTTCACCGTGGTTTTGATGACTTCGGCTCGTTGCGGCATGGCCTTCGCTCCTTCCCGCATATTTTAGGCCCCCGGCTTGTTGGGTACGAAGCCCCAACTGTCGCAAGGGCGGAGTTTG
Organism: Allostellaceae bacterium; assembly: GCA_036569735.1. Lineage (GTDB taxonomy): Bacteria > Pseudomonadota > Alphaproteobacteria > ATCC43930 > CGMCC-115725 > DATARH01. Next base: position 793 of record DATCQF010000034.1, read on the forward strand.
CGTCGAAACGAGGATTTATCAGCCCTGCAGCACCTGCTTCATCGTCGTGCCGATCGCGGCCGGCGATTCGGTGACCGTGACGCCGGCGCTGCGCAGCGCCTCCATCTTGTCGCCGGCGCCGCCCTTGCCGCCCGCGATGATCGCCCCGGCATGGCCCATGCGGCGGCCGGGCGGCGAGGCGGCTCCGGCGATGAAGCCGACCATCGGCTTCTTCTTTTTGTGGGCGCGCAGGAAGGCGGCGGCTTCCTCCTCGGCGGTGCCGCCGATCTCGCCGATCATCACGATGGCGTCGGTCTCGTCGTCGGCGAGGAACATCTCGAGGACATCGATGAAGTCGAGCCCGTGGATCGGGTCGCCGCCGATCCCGACGCAGCTCGATTGCCCGAGCCCGGCGGCGGTGGTCTGCGCCACCGCCTCATAGGTCAGCGTCCCCGAGCGCGAGACGATGCCGATGCGGCCGCGATTGTGGATATGGCCCGGCATGATGCCGATCTTGCATTCGCCGGGCGTGATCACCCCAGGGCAGTTCGGCCCGATGAGGCGCCCCTTCCACCCGTCGAGGCTGCGCTTGACGCGGACCATGTCGAGAACCGGGATGCCCTCGGTGATGCAGATCACCAGCGGGGTTCCGGCGTCGACCGCTTCGAGGATCGCATCGGCAGCATAGGGCGGCGGGACATAGATGACGCTCGCGGTGGCGCCGGTCGCGGCGCGCGCCTCGTGCACGGTATCGAACACCGGCAGGTCGAGATGCTTTGTGCCGCCCTTTCCGGGGGTGACGCCGCCGACCATCCTGGTGCCATAGGCGATCGCCTGCTCGGAATGAAAGGTGCCCTGCGACCCGGTAAACCCCTGGCAGATCACCGTCGTCGCGGCATTGACGAGGATTGCCATCACGCCGCCTCCATCATGCTGCCTCTTGGGCCGCCGCGACGACCTTGCGCGCGGCATCCTCGAAATTCTCGGCGGCGATCAACGGCAGCCCCGACTGGCTGAGGATGCGCCGGCCAAGCTCGACATTGGTGCCTTCGAGGCGGACCACCAGGGGGACATGCAGGTTGACCTCGCGCGCCGCCGAGACGATGCCCTCGGCGATGACGTCGCAGCGCATGATCCCGCCGAAGATGTTGACGAGGATCGCCTCGACATTGGGGTCGGACAGAATGAGCTTGAACGCGACGATGACCCGCTCGCGCGTTGCGCCGCCGCCGACATCGAGGAAATTGGCCGGGCTCCCGCCGTACAGCTTGATGATGTCCATCGTCGCCATGGCGAGGCCGGCGCCGTTGACCATGCAGCCGATATTGCCGTCGAGCTTGACGTAGTTGAGTGCGTGCTTGCCGGCTTCGAGCTCGATCGGGTCCTCTTCGTCCTCGTCGCGCAACGCTTCGATATCGGGGTGGCGGAAGAGCGCGTTGTCGTCGAAGCCGATCTTGGCGTCGAGCGCGACGAGGTCGCCCGCTTTGGTCACCACCAGCGGGTTTATTTCTACCAGCGCGGCGTCGAACTCGGTGAAGGCGCGGTAGAGCGCGTCGACAAACCCGACCAGGCCGGCGACCTGGGCGCCCGCCAGGCCGAGCCCAAAGGCTAGCCGGCGGGCGTAAAACGGCGACAGCCCGGCGGCCGGGTCGATCGCCTCGCGCAGGATCTTTTCCGGCGCGCGCGCCGCCAGTTCCTCGATCTCCATGCCGCCCTCGGCCGCCCCGATCAGGGTGATCCGTCCGGTTTGGCGGTCGATCGACAGCGCGAGATAGAGCTCGCGGGCGATGTCGCAGCCGGCTTCGATGTAGACCCGCTTGACTTCGCGCCCCTCGGGTCCGGTCTGGTGCGTCACCAGCGCGTGGCCGATCATCGCGCGGGTCGCCGCGGCGACCTCGTCGGGGGTGCGCACGATCTTCACCCCGCCCGCCTTGCCGCGCCCGCCGGCATGGATCTGCGCCTTGACCGCCCATACATTGCCGCCGAGACGCTGCGCCGCCTCGACCGCCTCCGCCGCGGTATAGGCGACCGCACCCGGGAGGATAGCGACGCCCGATTTCGCCAGCAGCTCTTTTGCCTGGTATTCGTGGATGTTCATTGGGCCGCCGCCGCGGTCGCGCGCATCTTCTTCGCGATATCGACGAGGTCGCGCACCGCCGCGCAGGATGCGTCGAACGCCTTCTTCTCGTCCGGATTGAGATTGATCTCGACGATGCGCTCGATCCCGCCGGCGCCGATCACCACCGGCACGCCGACATAGAGATCCTTGATGCCGTATTGTCCGGTCAGCCAGGCGGCGCAGGGCAGCACGCGCTTTTTGTCGAGCAGATAGGATTCGGCCATCGAAATGGCGCCGCTCGCCGGCGCGTAGAAGGCCGAGCCGGTCTTCAGGAAATTGACGATCTCGGCGCCGCCGTCGCGGGTGCGCTGGACGATCGCGTCGAGTTTTTCCTTTGTCGTCCAGCCCATCTTGATGAGGTCGGGGAGCGGGATCCCGGCGACTGTCGAATAGCGAATGAGCGGCACCATCGTGTCGCCGTGGCCGCCCAGCACAAAGGCCGTCACGTCCTCGACCGAAACATTGAATTCCTCGGCGAGGAAATAGCGGAACCTTGCGCTATCCAGCACCCCGGCCATGCCGACGACCCGGTTCGCGGGGAAGCCGGTCGCCTCCTTCATGACCCACACCATCGCGTCCAACGGGTTGGTGATCGTGATGACGAACGCCTCGGGACAATGCTTCCGGAGCGCCGCGCCGACCTCGCCGACGATCTTGGTGTTGATGCCGATCAGATCGTCGCGGCTCATCCCGGGTTTGCGCGGCACCCCGGCGGTGACGATGACGACATCGGCGCCCTTGATGTCGGCATAGTCGTTGGTGCCGGTGATGGAGGCGTCGTAATCCTCGATCGAGGAGCCCTGGATGATGTCGAGCGCCTTCCCCTGCGGCACCCCGTCGACGACGTCAAACATGACGACGTCGCCCAGGTTCTTCAGGCCGGCGAGCAAGGCCAGGGTGCCGCCGATCTGGCCGGCGCCAATCAGGGCGATCTTCCTGCGTGCCATGGGCAATTCCTCATCTTGGGGGAAACGCGGCGCGGAATGGAGGCGCGAGATGGCGCGGGTCTTACCGCGAAAAGGAGGAGCCGGCAAGGTGGCCGCCTAGCTCGTTACGGCTCATCGGGAACAGGTCTTTCCGCCTGGCGGCCGTGGCGGATATCCATGATCTCGATCCGGCCTTCTTTCTCCCGATAGGTCACGACATAAAGGCGGAACGACGAGCCGTCGAGCTCCGGGGGTCGTCGTGCGCGAGCCGATCTGGGGGTATTCGGATAACATGCGTCGGGCCGTACCGATCCTCTCGCGCAGCCGACCAACGCCGGCTGGGCTGACATCAGCGAGATAGGCAAGTTCGGCGTGGAGCCAGCGTCTTGCTCGCGGTGCGAGAATGACACGCGGCATCAGCCGGCCGCGCGTTTGGCCTCGGCTTTGGCGATAATTTCGTCCATTTCGGCCAGAACGTCCTCGATGGGGATGCCCTCGCCTCGCTCAAGCTCCTCGATGCCCTCTTGCACGTCGAGCACCTCCTGGCCTTCATCGGCGAGGTATTGCCGGATGGCGCGCAGGATGACCCAGGAGCGCGGACGCTCCAGTATCGCCGCGACCTTGTCCAATTTTTCGACGATATCCGCCGGCACCCGGATCGACACCGGCATCGCGTTGGTTCCCTCGGGCATCGGAACCTCCTTTTCGCTACTCCTCGCTACAATGTAATACAATGTATGCCGCGGCGGCAATCCAATCGCGAGAGAATTAGATCGTGATGAACGCGTTCAGCTTCGCGCGGACGAGCTGCGCGGTTTCCGGGGGCACGGCAATGCCGGCGTAGCGGATCGGCCGGGCCTGGGTATCGATGCTGCGGATGTGGCTGGTGAGGATCTCGCCGGCGACCGGCAGGCCGGGCGGCAGCACCACGCTGGTTGGGAACGGACGAACCCGCGAGGTGATCGGGCAGACCACGGCGAGGCCGGTGTTTTCGGTGAACCCGGCCGAAGAGACGACAAGAGCCGGCCGTCGCCCCGCCTGTTCCCTGCCCCTTGCCGGGTCGAACTCCGTCCAGATCAGATCGCCGCTGTCGGGCACATAGAGAGGCGCGTCGCCGGATGGTGTCATTCCTCGACCGCCTCGCGGCCAACATCGGCGCCCCAATCATAGGCACCGGCATAAGCGGCGCGCCATTGCCGAGCGGTCTTGCCCCGGAACAGCTCCTCCAGGGTGAACCGCGGGGCTGCGCGGCGGATCACGATGTCTCCGTCCCGCGCCTCGACTTCGACACGCTCGCCGCCGCCAATCCCGGCGGCGTTCGCCACCTCGCCGGGGATGCGGACCGCCAGGCTCTTGCCCCACCTGCCGACGATTGCTTGAGACATCCAAGCCTCCCAGCTTTGAGATATCTCCAGAATATTACGGCTTGGCGCGGTTGGCGATGTAGTCCTCGCTCTGCATCTCGTAGAGGCGCGATACGGTGCGGCGGAACTCCCAGGCGCCGTCGCCGGCCGGGTAGATTTCCTCGGGCGGCGCTTCGGCCGAGGCGACCAGCAGGGTACGGGCCTCGTAGAGCGCGTCGATCAGGATGTGGAAGCGCTGCGCCTCATTGCGCCGGGCGGGTTCGAGGCGCGGGATGCCGTCGAGGATGATCACCGCAAAACGCTCGGCGATCGCGAGGTAGTCGGCGGCGGCGAGCGGGCGGGCGCACAATTCCTCAAAGCTGAACCACGCGACGTTATGCGCGGTGCGCGGCACGGTGAGCGGACGCTTCTGGACGACCAGGATTTCGCTCGCCCAGGGCGCGTCTTCGGTCAGCTCGGCGAAGGCGGCGTCGAGCGCCTGGCGCGCCGCCACATCGAGCGGCCAGTGGTAGACCCGCTTCCCCATCATCCGGGACAGCCGGTAGTCGCGCCCGCTGTCGAGTTCGAGGCGGTCCAGCTGGTGTTCCAGGAGGGCGATGAAGGGCAGAAAACGGTCGCGCTGGAGACCGTGCTCGTAGAGCCGGTCGGGTTGCCGGTTGGAGGTCGCCACGACGACCGTCCCCTTGTCGAACAGCGCGCGGAACAGCCGTTCGAGGATCATCGCGTCGGCGATGTCGTTGACCTGGAACTCGTCGAAGCACAAGAGCGCCGCCGACGCGGCGAGATCGGCGGCGACCTTGGCTACCGGTTCCCGGGTGTGGGCGCGGCGCTCACGCTCGATGCGGTCGTGAACCTCGAGCATGAAGGCGTGGAAATGCACCCGGCGCTTCTGGGCGATCGGCGCCGTGGCGAAAAACAGATCCATCAGCATCGATTTACCGCGCCCGACCGGGCCCCACAGATAGAGCCCGCGTGGCGGCGCCGGTGCGCGGTCGCCGAGGAATAGGTGCGCCAGGAGGCCCCGCCGCGAACGCGGGCGGTACCCCGCCAGCGCCTCATGGAGCTGCTGCAGCCTGGTGGCGGCGCGCTGTTGCACCGGGTCGGCGCGGATGCGGCCGGCCCCCGAGCGCTCGCGGTAGAGCTCGGCCGGCCCCGACCCGACGGCGCCAGGTGGGGCGGCGGGTTTCGCAAAGCCGTGACCGGGGACCGGAAAATCGACGGGCATTTTTCGCACGCAGCCGGGAACGACACGCGGCCCCCCACTCACTCGATGGAGGGCCGCCGCTCCGGTCTACTTCAGCTTCGCCGGGAAAGGCAATGGCGCTTGGCTCGAGAAGCCGCCGGGCGCCCTACTCGGC
>DATCQF010000035.1:0-5917 GCA_036569735.1 Allostellaceae bacterium
ATGCCCGCTACCGACCGGCTCGACATGCGCGACGACGAGCCCGGGAAAGGCAAAGCGCGGCTCGGGATTGGCGGCGCCGAACGGCGCCAGGGCGTCGAGATGGTCGATCAGCCCGGCCACCGCCCCCGCCGCCGAGAGCGCGCCGTCGATCGCCAGCTCGGGCACCGGGCGCTCGCCGCCTCGCCCATCGCCCAATCGCTCGGCGAGGAAGTCGCGTAACGCATCGACCCGGTCGGCGGCGACCGTGAAGCCGGCCGCCATCGCATGCCCGCCGCCATTGATGAGGAGCCCCTTCTGGCGCGCCGCGATGACCGCCGGGCCGAGCGCCACGCCCGGCACCGACCGGCCCGAGCCCCTCCCCATGCCGTCAGCGAGCGCGACGACGCAGGCCGGCCGCTGATAGCGCTCCTTCAATCGCGCCGCGACGATGCCGATGACCCCGGGATGCCAGCCTTCGGCCGCGACGAACACCAGCGCCGGCGATTGCGGCCCGGCTTCCACCGCTGCGATCGCCGCCTCCAATGTGCGCGCCTCGATCTCGCGGCGCTCGCTGTTGTAGCCGTCGAGACGCGTTGCGAGCTCGGCGGCGAGCGCGGGATCGTCGGTGGCGAGGATGCGCGCGCCCAGATCGGCGGCGCCGACCCGGCCGCCGGCATTGACCCGGGGCCCGAGCACAAAGCCGAGATGGTAGGCGTCGATCGGCGAACTCACCCCGCCCACCAGGGCAAGCGCCCGCATGCCGGGGTTGGCCGCGCCGCGCGCCACCTTGATGCCCTGTGCGACCAGCGCCCGGTTGACGCCGGTCAGGGGCACGACATCGCACACCGTGCCGAGCGCGACCAGATCGAGCCATGAGAGGAGATCGGGCTCGGGCCGCGCGCTGTACCAACCGGCTTCGCGCAGCGCGCGGTTGAGTGCGACGACCAGGAGAAACGCGACCCCGACCGCGGCAAGCGCGCCGTGCGGGCTGTCGTCGTCGAGCCGGTTGGGGTTGATCACGGCGAGGGCGCGCGGCAACAAGGGCTCGCTGACGTGATGATCGACGACGATCATTTCGAGCCCGGCATCGGCCGCCGCCGCCAGCGCGTCATGCGCGGTCGCGCCGCAATCCACCGTCACCACGATTGCCGCGCCCTCGGCCTTGAGGCGCATCAGCGCCGGGGCGTTCGGGCCATAGCCTTCGCGCAGCCGATCGGGGACGTAGACCGAGGCAACGCCGCCGACCGCCGCGAAAAAGCGCAGAAGCAGCGCCGCCGAGGTCGCCCCGTCGACATCGTAATCGCCGAACACGACGACCCGCTCGCCGCCCTGGATCGCACGCACGAGCCGGGTGACCGCCGGCGCCATGTCGCGCAGATGCGCCGGATCGGGCAGAGACTCGCGCAGCCGCGGCGCCAGAAACCCGGGGGCCTCGGCAACCCCGATGCCGCGCTGCGCCAACAGCCGGGCGACGATCTCGGGCAGCGCGAGGCGCTCGGCGATCAGCGCGGCGTCGCCATTATCGGTGGCGCGGGCGCGCCAGCGCCGGCCGCTCACCGATCGCTCGACGCCGAGAAAAGCCGCTGCCTGGGGATGATCCACGCCGCCATCGTCACCCCCGCGGCAGCGCAGGTCCAGGGCGACGGCGACGGTCTTGGCGTCCCTCGATTCCCGCTTTCGCGGGAATGACCGGAAATGGTCGAGGCGGCAGAATCGGCTCGCGGTGGGTTACGACGGCAGGCGCTCAGCTGCCGAGCGCAGCGAAGGCCGGTTTCCGGGTAAAGTCGTGCTTCGCCTCGACGTAGCGCACCGTGCCGGTCTTCGAGCGCATCACCACCGAATGGGTGTTTGCCCCGCCCGGGAAGCGGCGCACCCCGCGCAGCATGCTGCCGTTGGTGACGCCGGTGGCGGCGAACATCACATCGCCGTGCGCCAGGTCGAGGAGGCCGTATTTGCGGTTGAGATCGGTGACGCCGAGCCGGTGCGCGCGGCCGCGCTCGTCGTCGTTGCGGAAGAGGAGCCTCCCCTGCATCTGCCCGCCGATGCAGCGCAAGGCGGCCGCCGCCAGGACGCCCTCGGGGGCGCCGCCCGAACCCATGTAGATGTCGATGCCGGTCTCGGGGTCCGAAGTCGCCATGACGCCGCTGACGTCGCCGTCGCCGATCAGCATGATGCGCGCGCCGGCCTCGCGCACCTTGGCGATCAGCTCGGCGTGACGCGGCCGGTCGAGGATGCACACCACCAGGTCGGCGATTTCCGCCTGCTTGGCGCGCGCCAGGTTTTTGAGGTTGGTCGCCGGGTCCTCGTCGAGGTCGACGATGTCGTCCGGCAGCCCGCCGCCGACCGCGATCTTGTCCATGTAGACGTCCGGCGCGTTCAAAAACCCGCCATGATCGGCCATCGCCAGGACCGCCAGCGCATTGGCCCCGCCCTTGGCGGTGATCGTGGTGCCCTCGAGCGGGTCGAGCGCGATGTCGATCTGGGGGCCCCGCAGGGTCCCGACCTTCTCGCCGATATAGAGCATCGGCGCCTCGTCGCGCTCGCCTTCGCCGATCACCACGGTGCCGTCGATCGCCAGGCTGTTGAGCGCCTGGCGCATCGCGTCGACCGCCGCCTGGTCGGCCGCCTTTTCGTCGCCCCGCCCCATCAGCCGCGAGGCCGACAGCGCCGCCAGTTCGGTAACCCGGACCGCTTCGAGCGCGAGATTGCGATCCATCTTTGATTCGTCGGCCACGCTCTCCTCCCTCGCTGTCGATCCCGCAGATTAGCTGTACCGGCGCACAGTTAAAAGGAGGTCACGCGGCGCCAAGTGCAGAGGCCGCGGACAGCTCAAAGCGCCCGCAGGAACTGCACCAGATCCTGCTTCTCCGCCGCCGTCAGCTTTGTGGCGAGGACCAGATTGAAGAATTCGACGGTGTCCTCCAGGGTCAAGAGGCGCCCGTCATGCAGATAAGGCGGCGCGTCCTTCACCCCGCGCAGCGGGAAGGTCTTGATCGGGCCGTCGGCGCCGGCCAGCATGCCGTTGATCATCACCGGCTTGTAGAAGCGCTCGGTCTGCAGGTTGTGCATGGTGTTGTCGGTGTAATAGGGCGGCGCGTGGCACGCCGCGCATTGCCCCTTGTCGAAGAACACCTCCTGCCCGCGCAGTTCGGCCGGCGTCGCCGTGGCGGGATCGAGCTTGCCAAAGACGTCGAGCTTGGGCGCCGGGGGAAAATCCAGCATCTCCTGAAGCTCGGCCATGTCGTGGACCTGGCTGCCGCGTTCCAGAATGTTGACGCCCTTTTTCGTGGCGATCGCCGGATCGCCGTCGAAATAGGCCGCGCGCTGCTCGAACTCGGTGAAATCCTCGACCGATTTCAGCGCCCGCTGCGAACCGAACAGCCGCTGGATGTTGACCCCGCGCAAGCTCGGGGTCTCGATGCGATGGCGGTATTCCTGCGGGCGGACGTCACCGGCTAGGTGGGTCGCCGCGTTGGTGTGCCCGTTGGCATGGCAGTCGAAGCAGGCGACGCCGCGGCTCGGTTTCTCCGAACGGCGATCCTCGGTCTGGTTGAATTGCTGCTGCGCAAACGGCGTCACCAGGAGGCGCAGCCCCTCCAGCCTGCTTCGGATTGAGGATGCCGTTGAACAGCTCGTAGTAATTGTCGATCGTCACCAGCCGGCCCTCGGAGACATCCCCCAGATCGGGCCGCGTCGTCAGGTAGATCGGGGCGGGAAACTCCGGCAGAAAGTGATCGGGGATATCGAAATCCAGATCGAACCGGGTAAGGTCGCGCGCCTCCTGCTTCAGGACTTCGGCAATTTCGAACTTGGGAAACACCATGCCGCCTTCCGGATGATTGGGATGCGGCAGCGGGTAGAAGCCCTTGGGAAAGAGGCCCTTGTCCCGGATGTCGGAGGGGCTCATCGCGGCCAGCTGATCCCAATTCGTGCCGGCGGGCAGCCTGGCCCGAACGCCCTCTTGCAGAGGCTTGCCCCGCGACATCGCCGCACCCTGCGCCGGGCGGTCGGCGAGGTCGTAGCGCTCGGCGAGAAGGTCGGCGTGCGCTTTCTCGATCCCCGGCTTGGCGGCCTTCATGCGCGCCACAACCGTCGCGAAGGGTTCCTTGAGGTCGACCGGCGCATAGCTGGTCGCCCCGCGCGGCTGCGGTTGCGGCTGCGGCTGCTGTTGCGCTGAGGCAAGGCCGATCCCGCCGAGAACGCAGGCCATCGCCAGCAACGCACCGATCCGTTTCCCTCGCAATCGCTTCATGCCAAGCATCCTGTGTGTGTCAGAAATCCTCGATGCGGATCATGCGCGGCGGCTCGAACACGGTGTCGAGCGCGGCGATCCGCCCGATCGCCCGGCGCATCGCCGCCTCGACCGTGACGTGCGTCGTCAGCACGACCGGCACCGCTTCGCCCGGCGCACGGCCGCGCTGGATCATCGATGCCATCGAGACGTGCTCGTCGCGCAACGCCGCCGCCACATCGGCGATGACCCCGGGCCGGTCGACCACCATCAGCCGGATGTAATACGCCCCCTCGTGGCGCTCCATCGCCGCCGCGGCAAGCGCGGTGAGCGCGGCGGCCGGCACCCCGAACGGCGCGACGTGGCGCCCGGCGGCGATATCGACGAGATCGGCGGCGACCGAGGAGGCGGTCGGGAAGGCCCCGGCGCCGCGCCCTTCCAGCACCACCCGTCCGACAAAATCGCCTTCCGCGACGACCGCGTTGAACACTCCCTCGACCGCGGCGATCGGGGTCGCCCGCGGCACCATGCAAGGGTGGACGCGCTGTTCGAGCCCGTGATCGGTCAGCCTTGCGATGCCGAGGAGCTTGATGCGATAGCCGAGCTCCTCGGCGAAATCGATGTCGAGCCGCGAGATGTGGCGGATGCCTTCGGTGTGGACGCCGGCGAGATCGACCGGGCGGCCGAACGCGACGCTCGCCAGGATCGCCAGCTTGTGCGCGGCATCGACCCCGTCGATGTCGAAGCTCGGATCGGCCTCCGCGTAGCCGAGCTTCTGCGCCTCGCCCAGCACCTCGGCGAATTCGCGCCCGCTCTCGCGCATCGTCGTCAGGATGTAGTTCGAGGTGCCGTTGAGGATGCCGTAGACCCGCGCCAGCCGGTTGCCGGCCAGGCTCTCGCGCAGGGTCTTGATGACCGGGATGCCGCCGGCGACCGCGGCCTCGAAGGCGAGCGTCACCCCGGCGGCCTCGGCAAGCCCCGCGAGGCGGGTCCCGTGATGGGCCATCAGCGCCTTGTTGGCGGTGACGACGTGCTTCTTGCCGGCGAGCGCGGTCTCGATGATGGCGAGCGCGATCCCCTCGGCGCCGCCGATCAGCTCGACGACCACGTCGACTTCCGGGTCGCCCGCCATCGCGACCGCGTCTTCGTACCAGCGCACCGCCGACAGATCGACGCCGCGGTCGCGCCGCCGGTCGCGCGCCGACACCGCCACGACGACGATGCGGCGGCCGGCACGCAGCGCAACCAGTTCGGCCTGGCGCTCCAGCAGCGCCAAGATTCCGGCGCCCACCGTGCCGAGCCCGGCGATGGCGATCTTGAGGGCGGGTTTCAGGGCTGGCGGCATCGGGGGCATCCGGGGTTCACGGCGCGAGTCACTGGGCGACCAGTCATTGGGCGACGAGTCATCGGGCGACCGGTCATTGGGCGAATTGTATCTCGACCCGGCCGGGGGTTCGCGCGCCGGCGGCGGGCGATGCCTCGGTCTGGATCTTGCTCGCGGGAATGCCGGCCTCGGTCAGCGCCTTGGCGACCGCCTGCGCGCGCTCAAGGGCGGCGTGGTAGCTGGCGAGCGGATCGTCCCCGGCCCCCCCGCCCGTCGGCCCGGCGGCATACCCGACCACCCTTACGGTGCCCGGGCTGTCCCGGTAGAGCCCCGCGACCCGCTCGATCTGCGCGCGGTCCGCGACAGCGGGCACGGTCCCGGCG
>DATCQF010000036.1:0-9015 GCA_036569735.1 Allostellaceae bacterium
CACCGGTGCAGACGCGAGGCCCGACGCTGAACGGAATATAGCTGTAGCGCTGCCGCGACCCGGCATTTTCGGGGAGAAACCGTTCCGGAATGAAATGGTCGGGCCGGTCCCACAGGTTGCGGTGGCGATGCAGCAGCCACGGAACCACCATCAGCATCGAACCCGCCGGGATGCGGCGATTGCGGATGGTCTCGTCGCGCAACGCCTGCCGCCCAAGAAACGGGACCGGCGGATAGAGCCTAAGCGCCTCCTCGAAGATGGCGCGGGTATAGACGAGGCGGGGTACGTCGTCGAGCGTCGGCAGACGACCGCCCAGGACCGCCGCCAACTCGGCATGGAGCCGCGCTTCGACGGCAGGCGTCTGCGACAGCAGGTACCACGTCCAGGCGAGCGAGTTCGCCGTGCCTTCGTGCCCGGCCATGAACATGACGGCCGCCTCGTTGCGCACCGCGGTGCGGTCGAGCTTATCGCCGGTCTCGGGATCGCGCGCCTCGATCAGGAGGCGGATCATCGAGCTCTCGCCGGCGGCGTGGTCCTCCTCGCATTGGCGGATAATGTGGTCGAGGACGTCGTGGATCCGGCCGGCGGCACGGTAGACCGAGGGCCGATAGACGCGCGGCAGCCAATCCGGCAAGCCGAGAAAATAAGCCAGATCGACATTTCCGATGACGCGCTGGTATTCGCTGAACGAGGCGACGACCGCGGTCGCGTGCTCGGCCCCGAGCCGCGGCCCAAAAACCGCGCGGCAGATGATCTCGGCGGTCAGCGTGGCCATCTCGCGCAACGCGTCGATCGGCGCGCCCTGCGGCAGCCTGGCCCAGCGCTCGGCGGTCTCCGCCGCCGCCTCGACCATGGTGGGCGCGAACAGCGGCAAGTGCGACATATGCACGATCGGCGCGGTGATCCTGCGCCGCTTCCTCCAGATCGCGCCGTCGGCGATGAATGATGCATCGCTGCCGATCAGCGGGGTCAATGCATTGCGGACTTGCGGGGTCTTGCGCTCGAAACTGTCGTGCAGGGTGATGAAAGCCCGCGCCACCGTGTCCGGGCTGTTGCAGACGAACATGCGCCGGGTCAGCACCCGCGACGAAAAGAACTGGTACTCGAAGCATTTGTCTTCGAATACGGCGATCAGATTGCGCCGCGCCGTGCGCAGCATCGCCAGCGGCGACAACGGCTTATCGGGGCGCTCCGGATAGGGTGGCACAAAATCGGTCATGGCCGGCGAGGAGGGCGGAACCAGGGATTGCCGGCAAGCTTGGGCGCTAGCGCAAGGCGAGGCAAGCGCCGCGCTCGAGCGCCGGCGCCGGCGCGCCCGCACACGGCGGCAGACCGGACGGCGCGCCGAGGGCGGCGTCGACGATCAGCCGGCCGAGCTGATGCGCCTGGAGATCGCGAAGCTGTGGCGCCCCGGCGCCCGGCCAGATCGCATAATCGCTGGAGGAATCGGCAAAGCCGAAATGCGCGAAGGCGCCCGAGAGGCTCGGCAGATGGTCGCCGTAAAAGGCGAGGAGCGCCGCAGAGCCGCGCTCTTTGAGGCCCGACATCAAAACGCGCAGCATCTCGTCGGAGCGGCGCAGACCGTCGAGATAGCGCAGGAGGCCGGCGCCGTCCGGCACTTGCGCCGGATCGAAGAGGCGAGAAACCGCCGGATCGATCGGTGGCCCCTTCGCCAGCCAGGGCCCGTGATTGCCCATCGTGATCGCGAAAATCAAGGTGCGCGGGCCTGATTCGTCGAGGATTCGCAAGACATCGCCGGCGAACTCGGGGTCCGCGCGATAGGGCGGCTTACCCGCGCCGCCGAGCGTCTCGCTCCCGAGAAACCGCTCGAACCCGAGCGCCGGCATCGCCAGGTCGCGCCGGAAAAACCGCCGGTCGAACGGGTGCAGGCAGATCGTGCGGTACCCCGCCCGGCGCAGCCGCCAGACCTGTGATTCGAGCGGCACCCGCGCCAAGGCGTAATAGGGGTTGAACCGGTCGTAGCCGAGTTCGCTCTCGGGGATCCCGGTCAAGACGGCGAATTCGGCACGCATCGTGTTGGCGCCCCAGGCCGGCACGTCGAACCGGCCGCTGAGCGCCGCGGACGCACAGCAGGCGTCGAACCCGGGGAGGAAGCCGCGCGGGATCAGCGGCGACAGGCGGCGCGCGTCGAAGAACGATTCGCACTGCACGATGATGATCGGCCGGGTCACCCCGCCGGCAGGCTCGCCGCGCCCGCGTATCGGCGCCGGGGCGGCGAGCGCCAGCTGTCGCGCCCTGCGCTCGGCCCGGGCGATGATTGTATGGACGATCAGCATGCCGAACGGCCCGAGCGCGGCGGCGTCGGCGAACGGCTCGCCCGTTGGCGCGAGACGGCGCAGCGCGCCCGCCGCGGCACCGAGCAGCGGTTCGCGCGCGACGAGCCAGCCGCAAGCGGCAACCAGCGCGAGCCCGGCCAGCGCGGCGAGCGGGCGCGCGGTCCATAGTGGCGGCTCGACGACAAGGAGCGCCAGCCCCAGCGCGATCGCCGCCGATGCGCCGCCGAGCACCAGCCCCGGTCCGGCAAACGGCAGATAGAGGTGCGGATGGGTGAAGACCTGCGGCAGCTCCGACATCTCCGAGAAGACGACCGGCTCGCGCAAGGTCTGCCGCATCGTGTAGTCGGTCAGGGTAAAGCCGGCGCCGAGCGCCACGGCGACGAGTCCGGCAAACAGCGGCCTGCCGGAGGCGAGGCCGAGCAGCCCGGCGCCGAGCACGAAAGGCGCCATGTCGAGCAGCAGCGCCGCCGGCGACGCGCGGCGCGCGCTCGCGACATGCCGCGGCATCAGCCACGCGATAAGCGCGAGCAGCGCGCCGGCGCCCAGATGCAGTGATGCGACCGCGCTCATCGCATCAGGTGACCCAGTTGCAGCATCGGACGAGCACCGTGCGTCCTTCGAGACGCGCCCTTTGGGCACTCCTCAGGATGACGTTCTTTCTTAATGCCATCATCAACTTACGTCATCCTGAGGAGTGCCAGCGGCGAAGCCGGGGGCGCGTCTCGAAGGACGCACGGTGCAAATGCAGCGCCAACCGAGGCAATGCGGTCATCTCAGGCGGAGCGGATGTGGAAGCGAAAGCCGCGCATGATCCGGTCCCCGATCAGCGCCGGGGCGAGATCGCAAAACCGCATGCCGAGCACCAGCGGCCAGGGAAAATCGATGCGCGAGCGGCCGCGGTCGATGCCGCGCCTGATCCGCCGGGCGGCGCGCTCGCCGCTTGCCAGGAACGGGGTCGGGCCCTCCCAGCGATCGGTCATGGGCGAGCTGAAAAACCCCGGACACACCACCGTCACCCCGACCCCATAGGGCGCGAGCCCGGGCCGCAGCGCTTCGGCATAGGCGCGCAAGCCCGCCTTGCTCGCGCAATATCCCGGGCTGTAGGGCATGCCGCGATAGGCGGCGACCGAGGCGATCGCGACGATCCTTCCGCGTCCGCGCGCGCACAACGCCGGTACCAGGGGCGCGATCGTATGGACCGCGCCGACGAGGTTGACCTCGATCTGGCGCAGGGTGACGGATTCGGGTTCGCCCGGGGTGTCCGGATCGGGGCCGGCCGAGGTGCCGGCGTTGGCGATCAGCAATTCGACCGGATGGGCGCGGTCGAATTCACCGAGCCAGGCTGCGAGGGCGGGTCCGTCGGCGACATCGATGAGGGCGCTGTCGACGCTTGCTCCGGCGGCGCGGCAGGCTGAAGCGGTCGCGGCGAGGCGCTCGGAGTTGCGGCCAACCAGCCCGAGCACGATCCCTGGCCCGGCATAGGCAGCGGCCAGCGCCGCGCCGAGCCCGCTCGACGCCCCGGTAATCACCACCACCCGATAAGGCGCCCGCATCAGTGGCGCAGCCGCTCTCTGAGGCCGCGCGCCGGGCCGGCGCCGGGGATCGGTAAGAGCGCGCGCAGTTCGCCGAGCCGCCGCGTCATGGCGCCTTGCAGGCGGCGCGCCTGCACCAGGAGTCCCGGCCGCCACAATTCCGGGTGATGGAGCCGCTCGATGATTATTTCGGGGCCGCACGGCAGGCGGGTCAGCGGGTCGAGGTAGCGGGGATAGAGAATGAGGACGCCGGCCACCAGCTCGTCCAGGGTCAGCCGACGGCCGCGATCCTGCGCCAGCCGGTCGATTGTCAGCCCCCAGCCGGCATAGAAAGGCCGGCCGTAGACGACGATTCGGCGCCCGCGCAACAGGGCTTCGAACCCGGCGAGCGAGGTCATCGTATGCACCTCGTCAACGAGGGCGAGCAGCGCGGCGGTCGAGGCACCCTCCACGACCGCATCGGCGAAGCGGCGCGCTTCAATTCCCGGAACCGCGCCCTTGCGGTGCCCGGCCATCACGTCGGGGTGCGGCTTATAGAGGATGTAGGCATCCGGGTTGGCCGCGCGCGCCTCCGCGAGGAGAGCAAGGTTGGTGCGCACCGCGCCGCCGCCAAGCTCGATCGACAGATCGTCCTCGACCTGGCCCGGCACGAGGATTTTCCGCCTGCCCGACGGTACCGCGACGGCGGGGCCGGTTGCGGCGAGGTTGTATTTGGTGATGCCGCGGGTCACCAGCTGGGCGGCGAGACGCCGCGCCCGGGCGACCAGCGCCGGCGTGAACTCCGCCTCGCGCAGCAGGATTTCGAGATCGCTGCGGACGCTCGGGTCGAAATACATCCCGCGCGAGTCGAAAACCAGCGAGGCCGGCGGCAGGAAATCCGAGCCGAGGCCGACCGAGCGGATGAACCCGTCCTCGACCCGGATCAACGGGACGCCGTGCCGTGCCGCCGCCTCCGCGAGGCCGGCGGGCAGGCGCGATGCCCAGCCCGCGATGGCGCGCGGCTGCGATCCCGGTCCGCGCCGGGCCTCCGGTTCGCGCAATGCGGCGGCGACGGCGCCGCCCGCGGTGCGGCGGAACACCGGCGCGCCGGCCGACGAGCGGACGAAATCGGCGATGCGCCGGCGCTTCCAGAACGACATCCCGACGCAGACCGCGATGCGGCGATTGGCCTCGTCCGCGCGGCGCCAGTCGGCGAGGATCACCAGGGCCTCGTCGAAATTCGCCCCGATGTTGTGGAACGGGTCCCGGTAGCGCGTCGCGACCAGACAGGCGCCGGCGAAAATCTCGTCGATATTCCGCCGGAACGGGTGCCGCGGCAGCGCCGGAGAATCTTCGGTGGCGCCCCATCCGGTATAGAACGCCGGCCCAAACGCCGTTACCGGCACTCCGGCGACAAGGGCGAGAAAACCGATTTCGCCGCCGGCGCTATAGACCCGCCGGGCGCGCTCGAAGAGAACCCAGGGATCGACCGGCCGGCCGATGATGGTGGCGCCGCGCGCCGCCGCCGCGGCGAGGCTCGGTTGCAGCCGGTGCCCGATCGCACCGCGGGCTTGCCCGGGGGCCACAACCACGACCCGGTCGGCCGGGTTTTCGGCGAGCGCCTGATCGAGCATCGCGGCCAGCACAGCCTCGCCCGGCGGTCCGCCGTGGCTGGACCAACCGGTGGCGACCGCCGGCTCGGCGAGGACGACAACGGCATAACCATTATCCGCCGGCAGCTCGCCGGCAGCGCCGCCGTGCCACCACTCGCCGCCCAATCGCGCCGTCGCGAGCGCCCGGCGTGCCAGCGCGGCCTGGGCCAGCAATGCCGGGGTCTCCCATCCGCGAGTTTCGAGGACACCGCCGGGGCTCAGGACACCGGCCGGCGTGGGCGGGCCGGAAATCTCCAGCACCAGCGCACTGAGGCAGGGCGCCGTCGCCCGCCCGAATCGCCCCTGGGACGGCGGCGCCCGCAACAGCCCATGCGCGAGCAGCACAAGCGGCACGCCGGCCGCCGCTGCCCGGGTGCGCAGCCGGGCCGCGCCGCGCGTGCCGATCCGGGCGGCGATCCGGGTGGCGATTCCAGCGGCTGCCGGAATGTGCCCATCACGCAGGAGCTCGGGAAACAGCGCCGCCATCGCGCCATCGGCAAGCGGAGGGAAGATATTTACGCCTTCACTGCTGCGCATGGCCGGAGCGTATCGCCGGCGCGCTCGCTGTCCATGAAAATCGCTTCGCACCCGACAGGCGGTCGGCGCGGCGACAAGGGGCGCGTCATGATCACCGAAGCCCTCATTGTATGCGCCGGGCTGCGCGGACAGAGGCTGTACGGCGGATTCGGGGCCCGGCTCGGAGGGGGAGAGCCCGCCGCGCGGCCCGGGTTCTTCGCTTTCGGGTTCCGCTCCGATCGTGCCGGGGTTATAATCGGTTGGTGGCGCCGCGAGTTGCGGGGACGGGGCGCTCGGTTCCGGCCAAGAGTTTGATCGTTTTCCCGTCAGGTAGGCTTGGAATTCGCAATGGTCGACTTCGTCCGCCGTGCCACAACCGCGCGTATTGCCGCCGTTGTCGGCGGAATGCCGCCGCGCTACGCGGTAAAAATCGGCGGGTTCTTCAACTCGCTGAACATTTGGTTCTGGGCGATCGTCGGACTGCCGACGCTGATCGCCGGGGTCTACTTTTTCGGGATTGCCTCCGACCTCTATATGTCAGAGGTCAAGTTCGTCGTGCGCGGTCCGGCCAAGAGCACGGTCAGCGCGATCGGTGCGATGCTGGGAAGCTCGAGCGGCTCGGCGGCTTCCGAAGATACCTTTGTGGTGCACGATTACCTGATGTCGCGCGACGCGGTGCGCCGGCTCGAGCAGGAAGACGATCTGCGCAACCTGCTCAGTCGGCCGGAAGGGGATCTGATCACCCGGTTTCCCGGGATCTGGTTTTGGCGCAAGGATTTCGAGGCACTCTACTATTCCTATGCGCGTTTCGTTTCGGTCGAGATCGACAACGGGAGCGGCGTCAGCACCCTGCAGGTCAAGGCATATCGGCCGGAGGACGCGCAGCGGGTCGCCCGCGGGTTGCTGACCTTTAGCGAACAGTTGGTCAACACGCTCAACGAGCGCGCCCGCCACGACGCGCTTGCGGTCTTTCAGCGCGAGGTGGATACCACCGAACAGCAAATCGCCCAGGTCCAGACCCAGCTGACCGCCTATCGGGTCAAGCAGAAGATGCTCGATCCGAAGAGCGCCTCGGCCGGCCCCATCGAATTGCTCGCGCAGATGAACGGGCAGTTGGCCAGTTCCAAGGGTCAGCTCGCCGAAATCATCAAGAACTCCCCGAACAGCCCGCATATCCCGCTGGTGCGGACGCGGATCGCCTCGCTCGAAAAGCTGATCGCGGACGAGCGCGCCAAGATCACCGGCGACGACAACTCGGTCGCCACCGCGGTGAGCGAGTATGAGCGGCTCGACGTCCAGCGCCTGCTCGGCGAAAAGACCTTGGCGTCGGCGTTTACCTCGCTCGAAGCCGCGCGGCTCGAGGCGCAACGCCAGCAGCTTTATCTCGAGACCATCGCGCAACCCAATCTGGCGGATTACCCGCTCTTCCCGAGGCGGTTCAGCTCGTTCGGTACGGTCGTCGTGAGCTGCCTCCTGTTGTATGGGATTGCCTGGCTGCTGGTCGCCGGCGTGCGCGAACACGCCTCGGCCTAAAGCGGCGCTCGGGGGATGTTCTTCTCCGAAATTCGCGTTTTCGGGCGCTCGCTCGTGGTCCAGAAACGGGTCGTTGGCGCGCTGTTCATGCGCGAGTTCGTGACCCGCTGGGGCCGCAGAAACCTCGGCTTTGCCTGGCTATTCGCCGAGCCGCTCGTGTTCGCCTTCCCCGTTATCGCGATGTGGTCGATGATCCGCTCGCGCGTCGAGCACGGGCTTCCGATGATCGCGTTCGTGTGGTCCGGATATCTGCCGCTCTTGATATTCCGGCATGTCACCGGTCACGCCCTGTACGCGATCAAATCTAGCGCTGCTATGCTCTATCACCGGCACGTGACACCGCTCGACCTTTTCGTCGGCCGGCAGGGTCTTGAGCTGGTCGGGGAATATCGCGGCTTGCGCGATATCATTCCTGATCTTCTACATGTTGGGGCTGATGGTGTGGCCGCAGGACTATCCCTTGTTCCTGACCGGCTTTTTTTATATGAGCTGGTGGTCGATCGCTGTTGCCCTGAATGTTGCCGCGCTTTCGGAGCGGTTCGAGATGGTTGAGCACATCAGGTTCCCAACCTCTTATATGTATATGGCGGTTTGCGGCTTCCTCTTTATGGCCGCCTGGCTGCCCGCGCCGCTGCGGCAGGTGGCCTTGGCCATCGACCCACCGCTCCACGCCTACGAGATGATCCGGGGCGGCCTTTGGGGGAACCGCGTCCAAATCTTCTACGATATTCCCTATCTGAGCTATCTGCTCGCGTTTGTGACCCTCCTCGGGCTGTGGCTGATGCGGGATGTGCGCAAGCACCTCGTCCTATGATCACCGTTACCGGCGTCTGCAAGGACTATCATTCGGAAACGCGGCACATCTATAACCGGGTTCTCAGCAATGTCTCGTTTACCATCAGGCCCGGCGAAAAAATCGCCGTGCTGGGGCGCAACGGCGCTGGCAAATCGACCTTGATCCGCCTGATCGCCGGCATCGAACTGCCGACCAGCGGCAGCATCGAGCGGACGATGTCGGTGTCATGGCCGGTCGGACTGGAGGGCGGTATCGGCGGCACCATGACCGGAAACGACAACATCCGCTTGATCTGCCGGCTTTATGATAAGCCATTCAAGCCGATGCGCGATTTTGTCGAGGATTTTGCGGAATTGGGCAAGTACCTGGGTGAGCCGGTCCTGACCTACTCTACCGGCATGCGGGCGCGGCTTAATTTCGCGTTGTCGATTGCCGTCGATTTCGATTGCTACCTGATCGACGAGATCATCGCGGTCGGAGACAATCGCTTTCAGCGTCGATCGCAGGAAGAACTGTTCGATAAGCGCGCCGATCGCAGCCTGATCCTCGCATCCCACGTGCCGCACATCATCAAGCAGTATTGTTCGCGCGCGCTCGTCCTGCATCGCGGTCGCGGCAAGATGTTCGACGATCTCGATCTGGCATTCGATATCTACGACGATCTATAGACCCTCGGCCGACTGGCCGGTGTGCCGCCTCAAGCGCCAGCC
>DATCQF010000037.1:0-2473 GCA_036569735.1 Allostellaceae bacterium
GTCTCGGGGTGCTCGGTCCAGATCGGCTGCAACACCTTCAACACCAGCGCCGTGTCGATCCGATCGACAGCGAGCTTGCCCAGCAGCGGATAGACGTACTTCTCCAAGGTGGCGGGCCATTGCCGCGCGTGTATCGCGCTGCGCCATCCCGGGCGCATGGCCTCGATATAGCTTTCGGCGGCACGACGGAAGGTCATGGCCCGAGCCGCCGCCAACATCGCCGCGGTACTCTCGCCGGCGCGGTGCTCCAAGGGGTCGATGCCGTCGGCCACCAGGCGGCGCGCTTCCCTGGCTCGCTCCCTGGCCTCGGCGAGCTTGTACACGGCAAGCGTGCCGAGCCCCATATCCCGGCGTCGACCGGCGATCTGGTATCTGTAAACCCAGCTCCGAGCCCCACTCGGCGCCACCTTCAGATAGAGCCCACCGCCATCGGCATAAAGCCCCGGCACCTTCTCCGTCTCAACCCGTCTTGTCGTCAGCCCCGCAGCTTTCTTCGGCATTTTCCATCACCATCCATACCATCATCCGACGCTGGATTAACATGGAGACGAGTGGAGGGCTATGGAAGGTTCTATCGCATTTCCCCAGCGTTCATGCCGGAGCCATGGATTGCTGTGGAGCGGTGTGGAGGGTACAGGCGGGAGATGATCTCCTCGACCATGCCGTCGACGAAATATTCCTGCTCGGGGTCGCCCGACATGTTCTGGAACGGCAACACCGCGATCGACGGCTTGTCGGGGAGCGGGAGCGCGGCGGGTTCGGGCACGGGCTGCTCCTTCGCCGTCACGCGGTAGACCCGCACCGGGCGCGCGATATTCTTGACCTGCTGCTCGCCGAGATCGGTAAAGGCGAAGGGCAGGCGGTCGCGTACCTGGTCGTGCACGGTGCTGGAGATCAGCACGCCGCCCGGCTCGGCCAGCGCCTCCAGCCGCGCCGCGATGTTGACCCCGTCGCCGAAGATGTCGTCGCCCTCGACGATGATGTCGCCGAGATTGATGCCGATGCGGAATTCGATACGTTCCGGGGCGGGCACCGCGATGTTGCGCTCGGCCATGCCGCGCTGTACCTCGACGGCGCAGCGCACCGCGTCGACGACGCTGGAAAACTCGGCGAGGCGGCCGTCGCCGGTGGTCTTGACGATGCGGCCGCCATGCTCGGCGATCTTCGGATCGACCAGCGTGCGGCGATGCGCGTTGAGCCGCGCCAGCGTGCCTTCCTCGTCCGCCCCCATCAGCCGCGAATAGCCGGCGACATCGGCGGCGAGGATCGCGGCGAGGCGGCGGGTCGCGGTCATGCCTCCGGCACCCCGGCCTTGCGCAGGCCCTCGCGAAGGCGCTCAGCCTGCTCCCCGGTGGCCGGCAGGTTCGCAGCCGCCCAGGCCAGCGAGAATTCCGGCCGGAGCCGAAGCAGCGTGTCCCTCGCCCCCGACGCCCCAGTCAAATCCCCCTCCATCGCCAGCGCCGCGGTCAAAAAGAAATGTCCCGCGATGTATCCGGGACTTTTCTCGATCGGGTTGCGCGCCCAGATGGCGCACTCCGAATAACGCCCGGCGGCGAAATGGACGTTCGCGATCGCCATCGAGGCATAGGTGCCCACAAGCCGGTCGCGCGGACTCAGCCGCAGCGCGTGCTCGGCGCTGTCGACGGCCTCTTGGTGCGCCCCTTGGGTGGCGAGCGTAGTTCCGAGAAAGCCGTGAGCCAGCGCGGAGTTCGGGTTCAACTCCAATGCCCGGCGCGCTGAACGGGCAGCCTCGCCGGGGTGACGCAATCGCTGTTGCAACATTCCCTGTGCGAAGTGTGCCCAGGGGTCGCGGTCGTCGAGGGCGAGTGCCGTTTGCGTCTCCGCGCTGACCTCCGGCACGACCGTTAGCAAGTCGCCCGACCACACAGTACGGCGCATCAGCGCCCAGGCCAGCAGGCTGTGCGCTCGGCTGTAGCCGGGCGAGATCGCGATCGCGCGGCGGCATAAAGCTTCGGCCTCGGTATTTTCGTCGCGGGTGCCCTGGCCGATCAGGGATAGCGCGCGGATCGCGCATTCCCAGGCGTCGAGGCTGTCGGGCGGCTTGCTCTGGCTGCGAACCTGCTCGGCCGCGTAAAGCTCCGGCTCGATCGCCGCGACCACCCGCTCGGTGATCTCGTCCTGCACCGCGAAAATGTCGGCGAGGTCGCGGTCGTAGCGCTCCGCCCACACATGGTTGCCGGTTGCGGCTTCGACCAGCTGCGCGGTGACGCGGATGCGGTTGCCGGCTTTGCGCACGCTGCCTTCGAGGACATAGCGCACGCCAAGCTCGCGCCCGACCTCTTTCACGTCGACGGCGCGCCCCTTGTAGGTGAAGGTGCTGTTGCGCGCGATGACGAAAAACCATCTGATCCGCGACAACGCGGTGATGATCTCCTCTACTATGCCGTCGGCGAAATACTCCTGCTCGGGGTCGCCCGAGATATTCTGGAACGGCAAGACCGCGATCGAGGGC
>DATCQF010000038.1:0-2987 GCA_036569735.1 Allostellaceae bacterium
AGACCGGGCGGCCGCTTCGGCAGCGGCCCCAGCGCCGCGGCGTAGGCGGCAGCGGCGCGCGTGGTGTCGCCATAGGCCGCCAGCGCCGCGCCGAGCTGGGCACGGGCGAGCTGGGTCGGCAGGTTTTCGAGCTGGGTATCGTTGAAATAGCGCAAAGCCGAGAGTTCGCCCGCCTTCGCGCGCGCCAGCACGTAATGCGCGTAGGCCACCGCCGGCAGGCTCTTCGCGTCGGTGTGCTGCTGGCGGACATAGTCGCGCAGCCAGCCGAGCGCCGTATTCAGCGCGTAATCCGGCACCGCCTTGCCGTGCTCCTTGGCGCGCAGCAGGAAGTCGCTGGCGTAGGCGTCGAGCCACGGCACCGTGTCGTCGCTGTCGCTCCACACCCCGAAACTGCCGTCGCCGCGCTGCAGTTCGACGATGTGGCCGATCGCGCGCTCCAGGGTTTCGGCCGGCGAGAACCCCGGGTCGGTGCGCCACAGCCCGGCGACCGCATCGACATAGAGGAGCGGGAGCGCGCGACTCGTCGTCTGTTCGAGACAGCCGTAGGCGTAGCGGTCGAGCGCCCGCAACAGCCCCGGAACGTCCCAATCGGGGCGCGGGCTGACCGTCAGCAGCGCTTCCGCCGTGCCCGGCAGGAACTCGTCGGCGGCGCCGTCGTCGAGGGTGACGCTCTGGCCCGGTTCGAGCCGGGCGACAAAGCGCTTCAGCTGATAGGCCTGCGCCGGCCGCACCGCGAGCGTGAAATCGCGTGCGATGCGCAGGTCATTGGGGCCGGTCAGTTCGAGACGCAGCGCGACATTCCCGGAGGTCTTCGCCGCAAGCGGGAAGGCGTCGCTGAAGCCCGCGCCGGTGCCGAGAGGGATCGTCCGCTCGACCGGTGCGGCGAAAGCGCCGGCGCCGCTGGCGGCGAGCTTCAGCCGATAGTCGCCCGAGGCGCCCTCGACATTGTTGATGACCACGCCGATCCGCGCGGTATCGCCGGGTGCGAGGAAGCGCGGCAGCGCGACCATCGTCACCACGGGATCGCGCACCGTCACCGTGCCGCTCGCCGCGCCGAGCTTCTTCGCCGAATAGGCCACCGCCATCAGCCGCAGCTGGCCCTGGAAATCGGGGATGTCGAAGCGGATTTTCGCGGCCCCGTCGGCGTCGAGGCGCACGATCCCCGAATAGAGCGCG
Source organism: Allostellaceae bacterium (assembly GCA_036569735.1). GTDB lineage: Bacteria > Pseudomonadota > Alphaproteobacteria > ATCC43930 > CGMCC-115725 > DATARH01. The sequence continues at coordinate 1,177 of DATCQF010000038.1, forward strand.
ACGACCCGGCTGCTCTTGTCGGGGAGGCCGGCGACCGAGCGCTTGGCGAACTGGTCGCCGCCGCTGCGCAAAACGCCGACCCCACCGGCGTTCGGATCGATCAGCCTGCCGTAGAGGTCGCGCAGCTCGACCCCGAGCTGGCGCTTGCCGAAATAGTATTTGTCGGGCGCCGGGCTGTCGAAATCGGTGAGTTTCAGCACCGCCTCGTCGACCGCCGCGAGCGTGAGGTAGGCCTCCTCGCCGGCGCCGAGCCCGGCCACCTTGACCCCGATCTCGACGGGTCCGCGCGGCCTGGCGACATCGGGCGCGGCGAGCGCGACGGTCAGGGTGCGCGGGCTCGCATCGATGCCGAGCCAGGCAACCCCGACCGCCCTCCCCGGCCCGCGCGGCGCCCCTTGGCCCGCTGGCTGTCCCGGGCCGGGCGGCGCGGCGTTTTGCGGACGGTAGGCGCTGACCAGCGCATAGACCCCGCTGCCCCACGCGGCATCGACCGGGATCTCGACGGTGGCGCCTTCCAGCGGCAGCTTGACCGAGCGCAGCGCGAGAATACGGTCGGAGGCGATCGCCAGCTCAGCCTCGCCCGCGAACGGCGCCTTGATGAACAGCCTGGCGGTCTCGCCCGGCTGGTAGGTCGTCTTGTCCAGGGTCGCGCCGAGCTTGTCCGGGACATCCGGCAACGCCGCCTCGACATACCAGCCGACATGGAACCTGAGGCTCGATTGCGCCCCGCTGGCGCTGTCCGTCACCTCCCAGCGATAGCGCCCGGCGGGCAATGTTCGGGCCAGCGCGGCCGCACCGTCGCCGGCGACATCCAGCGTCCCCGCTTCCAATGGCTGGTCGCGCACCTGCACCTTGTGCCGCCACTTGCCGTCGACCGAATACCAGGAATATGTCGCGATCTCGCGCAGCAATTCCCAGCGCAGCCCCTTCGCCGCGGTGCGCTTGCCGTCGCCATCGAGGGCGATGATTTCGAGGTTTGCCGGCTGGCCCTCGGGAACCGCATCGTCGCCGGCCGGCGAGCGCAATCCGACCGCGAGATTGCGCTGCCGGATCGGCCGGGTCAGGGTTTCGCTGACCGCACGGCCGCTCGGCTCGAAGACGCTGACCTGGATCGTCGCGGAGAGGGGTCTCGTCAAATCGGGCAGGTTGGCGAGCTCGAGCAACACGCTCGATTTGCCGGCGGCATCGGTGGCCTCGGTGTCGAGATCCTTGCGGTCGCTGGAAAATTTCTCGTCGAGGAGGCCGAATTGAAAGCCCGGCTCGTTCGGAAACGGTTTGTCGTCGAGGGCGATCGTCGCCTGCGCCTCGACGGCGAGCCCGGCTCCCGGCGCGCCGTAATAATAGTTCGCCGCCACCGCGACCGGGAACGGTTCGCCCGGGCGGACCGGCTGGTCGGCCGCGGACAGCGCGACCTTGATCTGTGGCGGGACGAAATCCTCGACGCGGAACTCGACGCTGCCGATCGCCGGCGCTTTGGGATCGAGCTTCAATTCGACACGCCAGCTGCCGATCCGCGCATCGCGCGCCAGCGCAAACTCCTCGGCATGCCCGCCGAGCTTGTCGGCGGTCAGCTGGCGGCGCTCGGTTTCGACCCCATCGGGCCGCAGCAGCCGCAAGGTGACCGGCAACCCCGGCATTGCCGCGGCCCTGTTGTCGCGCACCAGCGCGGTCAGGTGAACCACCTCGCCCGGGCGGTAGATGCCGCGCTCGGTATAGACAAAGGCGTCGACCGGCCCGGGCTGCTTGCGGCCGCCGACCCCGCGGTCGGACAGGTCGAACGCGCCGCGGCCCACTTCGAGGAAGTTGAAGTC
>DATCQF010000039.1:0-13257 GCA_036569735.1 Allostellaceae bacterium
CGGCCAGCAGCGCGTTCGGGTCGATGGGCTTGAACAGCATGCCACAGGTTTGCGACCGGAGCCGCGACTCCTCGTCGCTTTGCTCGCGGCCGCCGGTGATCAGGACAGTCGACACGGTGCGACTTGCTTCGACCAGTCGCGCATAAACCTCAGCCCCCGATAAAACCGGGAGGCTCAAGTCGAGGAGAACGCAATCAACGTGCTCGTGTTGCATCTTTTCGAGGGTCTCGGCCCCGGTTGCGGCGGTGTCGACGCGATATCCGGCACTTTCGAGGATCGGCACGATGCTGTCGACAAAATCCGGATCGTCGTCGGCCACCAGCACCCGGCCAGGCTGTTTCACCTCGACCAGGAGTTCGAGGATTTCCGTCGCGGCGAACGGTTTGTGCAGCACCCCGAGCGCACCGCCTTCGATCGCCCGGGTGACGAGCTGCTCGACGCTGTAGCCGGTCATCATCATGACCTGGGCCGTCGGCCGGATTTGCTTCAATTCGAGGAAGGTGTCGACGCCGTTGATCCCGGGCAGCTTCACATCGAGCAGAACGAAATCGAAATCGCCGGTACGGAAATACCCGATCGCCTCTTCGCCGCTATGGGCGAGCTGCGTCACGTGGCCACGCATCTCGATCACATCGACGAGGCTCTCGGCGTGGTCGCGATCGTCGTCGACAATCAATACGCGGGTCATGCAGCCGCCCTTACCTCTTCAATTGCAACTGCATCGAGTGGCAGGCGCACGGTCACCCGGGTACCCTTTCCAACCTCGCTGTCGACCACGATGATACCGCCGTGTTGGTTTACGATCTGTTTAACGGTCGGAAGCCCCAGCCCGGTTCCAAAGCTTTTGGTGCTGAACAGCGGCTCGAAGATACGCTCCAGGTTCTCCGGTGCGATCCCCGGTCCGCTATCGGCGATTGTCAGCACCAGTTCGCCGCCCTGCGCAGCAGTGCGCACCGTGATCCGCCTCTCGCGGTCGGTCGGCAATTCGGACAGCGCCTCGGTTGCATTCTCGATAAGATTGATGACGACGCGGCGCAAACGGTCGGCATCGATCGGCACGATCGAGTCGGCCGCGCCCGGCTCCAGATCCAGGGCGACGGAGGGTGTGACGGTCTGCTCGGCCAATACATCGGTGATCCAGCTGTCGAAGCGAACGCTGGTCAGGGTCAGCTCGCGGGTGCGGGCGTATTCCAAGAGATCGCCGATGATCCGGTCGCAGCGGGTGATGCTGCGCTCCATCCGGGCGATCGGCCGGTCGAGCTTCAGCCCCGCGGTCGAAACGAGCTCCTTCACCGTGAACAGCGTGTTGCGGATCGCGCTCAGCGGGTTGCGCAGCTCGTGCGCGACGGTCGCGGTCAGCTGGCCCAGCACCGACAGGCGCTCGCTTTTCAGCAACTCGGCCTCCGCGGCAAAACGCGCGCGCTCGATTTCGATATTCTCGGCGCGGATTGCCGCGATCGTGGCATGGCTTTGGAACTGGCGGGCAATCAGGTACACCATGATCCCGATCGCGGCCGCGGCGACGAGGGTGAAGGTGCCGAACCACAGGCCCTGACGCGCCCATCCCGCGAGCGCGCTATCGCTATTCCGGCTGACCGAAACGGCAACGGGATAATCGGCGAGGGGGCGCACTGCCTCGATCCGCGAATTGCCACTGCTCGCCATGACATAACGAACCATCGTCGCCGCGCTGTCGCCAAAGACGGCGGCGAAATCCGCATCCCCGGTCTGCCGGGCGATCGAGCCGGCCTCTTCGGGGTAGCGGGCAAGCATCATCCCGTCCGGCCGCACCAAGCCGATGACCGCATCGTCGGCGAGCGCGGCGGCGGCGAACAGACCCGCGAAATCGGCTGCCGGAATGAGGCCGACGACGATTGCGACCGGCGTACCCTGTGACCCGGCGATGGGCTGCGCCAGGGGGATGCCAAAAGCGCCGGTCCGGGGATCCTGGATCGGCGCCCCGATGGTGCCCGGCCCCGCCGACTGCGCACGCGATGCCGCGAAAAGATCGCGCCAGGCAGCACCGCGAGCGGCATCGGCTTCGGGCCAGCCGCCGGCGCGACCGATCACCTCGCCATCGGCGGTGATCAGCGCGATCGCGCCAATCGGCGGAAACCGGCCGAGCTTGCCACGCATCAGGGCAAGGGTTTCAGGCGCGGCGGCGGCCTCGCGAAGTGTCGTCGCATCGCCGGAAGCGGCCTGGTGCAGATGGTCGGCAATTTCGGCAAGCTGCGCATCGACGCTGTTCAAGGAGCGCCTCGTCGCCTCGACCAGAACGCCGTCGATGCGCCCCAGCTCCGTTTCCAATCGGGAAAGCGCCTGCTCGCGTAACTGGTTCGCGGCGATGCCCGTCGCGATCAGGATCCCCGTGATCAGCGCGATGCCGAAGGCGATCAGCAAGGTGACCGGGCGAATCCCCGACACCTCCTCGATACGGCGCGCGACCGGCGCATCCCGCGCCGCGAAAAGAGAAGCCATGCTCTGCTCCAGCGCTTCCTCGGCGCGCAATTAAACCGCTACCCGGTTGAGGAAGCCCTAACGACTATACTCGGCTTAGTTGTTCTTCACATCAAATATCAACCGCGTCGCCGCAGCAACGGGCCGAAGCCGGGCTCCGCCGGCTCGGTGCAGGCTCCCTTGCTCACATGATCCGGGCGCGGCACTCGCCAAAGCCGATCGCGGCATAGCCGTCGCGCCGGCAATGGGCGCGGAAGATCGCCTCGTCGCCGTTTTCGAGAAAGGTGCGGGTCTCGCCGGTTTCGAGGGTGAACGGGCGGGTTCCGTCGAGGCTCTGCTCGCTGAGGCTGCCCCAGCCGGCCTCGGTCGGGCCCGAGATCGTTCCCGTGCCAAAGAGGTCGCCGGGCACCAGGTTGCAGCCTCCGCTGGTGTGGTGGGCAACGAGCTGCGCCAATGTCCAATAGAGGTCGGTGGTGTTGCTGTGCGAGACGCGGTGCGGGGCGAGGCCCTTGTCGCGCATCTGGGCGGTCAGCACCAGGGCTTCGAGCGCGATGTCGAAGGCGCCGTTCGCCTGGTCCCGGTCGTCCCACAGATGGGGCAGGGGGCGCGGGTCCCCGGCGGGACGCGGCGGCTGGGCGACGCGGAACGGCTCGAGGGCCTCGGCGGTGACGATCCACGGCGACACCGTCGAGCCGAAGCTCTTGCCGAGGAACGGTCCCAGCGGCTGCGATTCCCATTGCTGGATGTCGCGCGCCGACCAGTCGTTGACGAGGCCGAGCCCGAAGATGTGCTCGCCGGCCTCGCCGATCGCGACCGGCTCGCCCTGACGGTTGCCGGGACCGACCCAGATCGCCAGCTCGAGCTCGTAATCGAGCTTCCGGCACGGCCCGTAGCTCGGCGCCGCCTCGTCCGGCAGTTTGCGCTGCCCCTGCGGCCGCCGCACCGGCACGTTCGACTCGCGCACCGAGGAGGCGCGGCTGTGATAGGCGACCGGCACGTATTTGTAGTTGGGGCTCAACGGATTGTTCGGGTCGCGCCGCCGCCCGCCATTGGTCGCGTGGTGGATGCCGGCGAAGAAATCGGTGAAATTCGGGATTGTCGCCGGCAGGTGCAGCCAGCAATTGCCGGCGGGGTGGATCAGCCGGCCGGCGAGCGGCTCGGCCTTGGTCCGCCCCGCACCGTCCGCGGCGAGGAGCGCGAAGACCTGCTGCCGCAACATTCTCCGCGGCGCGGCGCCCAATGCCATCAACGGGTTGAGGCTGGCGCCCGAGGCCGCTTCCGCCGCGGTCGCCGCCGCGCCGGAAAACAACCCGGCCTCAAGCGCGGCGCGCAGGTCGAAAATCATGTCGCCGATCGCGATCCCGCCGCGCGGCTGCGCATTCGGCACGGTTGTCCCGGGCGGGCTGAACACCCCGAACGGCAGGTTCTGCAGCGGAAACTCGGCATGGCCGTTGGCCGAGGCGACCCAGCTCTGGCGCGCGCGATCATGGGTTTCGTCGATCATGCCGATCCTCCCTGGCAGGCCCCCTAGCGGCGCCGGCATTCTCTACCGCGGGCGCGCGGCGTGCACGCCGGATTTACCACCGCCGCCCGGGACTCGATGGAGAGTTACGCAAGCTCCAGGCGGGATGGCGGGACAGCGCCGTTTCCAGCCATTGCCGCCTCGACCCAGCAACAGCAAGGTAGAGAACCTGCGTCAAGCCCGTGGCCATAAAAGCCGGTCGCTGCTCGCCACACCTCCTAGAGCCATGAGCAAACCCGGCCCCAGCCGGTGCGCCCCGTGAGGTCCTAGAGCGATTCTGCTGGCCGGCATTTGCCCGCAGCCGCAACCGGACAGGTTGCGGCGGCAAACGCATTCGGGGGCCTAAGGTGTCGCCGGTGCGGCACAGGCGATGGAGATAGCGTGGGCGTTCTTGGCCCACGCGCTCTCTGACTTCACCTGGGCCCCTCTCGATGGAGGCGGTCAGGTCACTTGGTCGATAATTCGACGATCGGATCCTTGCGCCTTACCGCGCCGGCTAACCGCGGACAACCGGAACCGGAGGCGGCGGGGCCGGAGGCGGCGGGGCCGGATATGCGACCGGTTGCGGCAGCGGCGGGGGCGGCGGCGCCGGGACGCATCCCGCGAGGAGCGCCGCGGAAACCAGGAGGACAACCATCGCTGTATTATGCAACTGCCTGCGGCGGGCCAATTTTTCGGCAATGTCGGACATCCGCTTTCCTCTCCAGTTGAGAACCTCGAACAATAAGCAATCGGCAAGCGATTGCCAACAAGAGCGAACGTCGGCAGGTGTCACCAGTTCCCGCACCGTGGCCCAAAATCGGCTTTGGTCGCCATTGCTCTCCACCGCTCGGATCCCGGCGGTGAGCCACACCGGACGGTCGAGAATTCGAGATGTTCCTTATACTGCCGCTTGAAGAAACTTCGTTCTGGTGGGCACAATCGCTCTGGAGAGACTATCGCGTGGAGGTTTCGCCCAGCGAACGCGCGCCGCCGTTTTCCACCACCGGCAGCGCAAGTTGCGTCGGAATCACGCTTTCGGTGAGGCTATCTTGTTCCCCTCATGCAGCTTCTCGACGAAAGGCTTTTTGGCACTCGTCGGACCACTTGCAGGCGGCGCGATTGCGCTCGCCGCAGCATGTGCGCTTACCCCGTCGCCAGTTTTTGCAGCGGACGGGGAGCCCGGGGCAGCCTTCAGGCGGGCGCCGCCCGCCCCGATGGCGGCATATGCCAACACCGAACTCGGCAACCTGCTCGGCAGCGGGCCCGAGTTAATCGTCGCCGGTAAGCGGCTGAACGTCGGATTACTACGACGCTTCTACGCGCGCCATGGCTTCGAGCCGGTATGGACCACGCGGCCGGCGCAAGCGAACTCACTGATGAATGCCGTGCTGCGCGCCGGCGAGCATGGCCTCGCCCCTCAACTGTTTCATGCCAATCTGCTGCGGTCGCCAACATTGCCGCCGCTGCACCGGGAACTCTTGCTGTCCGACGCCTTCCTGTCCTATGCCGACGCGCTGGCCCGCGGGGTCATGCCGGTCGAGCGCCGCAGAGACGACGAGGCTTTGACGCCTGAGGCGATCGATGTCGCTGCCGCGCTCGACACCGCTGTCGCCAGCCCCGACCCTTCGGCAGCGATCGAAGCGCTGGCGCCGACGACGTTGACCTACCGGTTGCTGCGGCAGGCTTTGCAGAATTTTCACACGGGCATCCCGGTCGGCAAGACCTCGACGACCGGTTTGCGCGAGATCGCAGTAAACCTCGAACGCGAACGCTGGCTGCCGCGGCGGCTGCCGCGCGACCGCGTGCTGGTCAACGTTGCCGACGAAGGGCTGGTGCTGTACCGCGGCGACCGGCCGGTTTTCTCGACGCGGGTCATTGTCGGCCAGGATGAGTTGCGAAATCAGAGCCCGGAGTTCCAGGCCAAAATCAACGCCGTTTTGTTCAACCCGCCATGGAACATCCCGCAGGACATCGCCACCAACGAGATCATGCCGAAGACCCTTCACGACCCAAATTATTTGGCGCGGCATAACATGGTCGTGCTGCCTAATGGCGTGCTGCAGCAGCTGCCGGGACCAAACTCGGGGCTCGGCCAGATGATGTTCGACATGGCGAACCGGTTCGACGTCTACCTGCACGATACCCCGTCAAAAAATCTGTTCAGCCGCGAGAACCGGCGCATCAGTCATGGATGCATCCGGGCGGAGCACCCTCGCGAATTGGCCGCGTTGCTGATGCAGCAACCGATCGAGGCGATCGATCGAGCAATCGCGGCGGGCAGCACCACCCGAAGCGATCTGCCGCAGCCCGTGCCGGTATTCGTGATCTACGAGACTGCTTTTGCGGACGCCGACGGTAGATTGCAATTTCGCCCTGACATCTACCGACGCGACGCCGAGATCTGGACACAGCTCGATCCGGAGCGGCAACCCGTGGCAGAACGCGAGCCGCCCAGCCAGCGCCACGGCTGACCCTTTGCCGAAGGTCCGAATAGGGGCATGAGCGGCCATACGATCGATCCTACCGACCGGCCGTTGCGGGTCGAATGGGCGTCCTCCGCGTTCGCTAGCTCCCCTCGGCCGCCGCCGGGCCGGTTGCCGCCGGGGCGATCGCGGCGAGGAGCGGGCGGCGCCAGCCGCCGGGGGTTTGGAGCACCGCGAAAATCCCGAAGGCGAAGGCCAGCGCGATAAAGCCGCCGACGACTAGGATCATGCCGAGCGCGCTGTCATGCGCCAGGAGCGCGACGATCAGCGTGCCCAGCGCCGAGACCGTCATCTGGAGGAAGCCCATCACCCCCGAGGCGGTGCCGGCCAGCCGCGGATAGATGCTCAGCCCGGCCGCCATCGCCGCCGGCTGGCTGAGGCCGTCGCCGATCGAGCTCATTGCGATCGGCACGAACAACACCCAGATGCCGAGCCCGGCGGTGAGATACCACAGCACCATGACCAGCGCCGCGGTGAAGGCCACGCTGCGGCCGTAGAGCACCAGGCGCAGGCTGCCGTGGCTCCGCGCGAAACGGGCCGCGCCGGCGTTGCCGAGCATGTAGCACGCCATCGGCAGGAGGATCATCAGCCCGTAGGTGCTCGGCGGCCGGCCCATCAGTTCCGACAACAGATACGGCGCGCTGGCGCAGAAGGTGAACCACGAGCCGCTGCTGCAGGCGCCGCACATCGCGAAGCCGAGAAATGCCGGCGAGCGCAACAACGTCATGTACGAACCCATCATGCCGGCGAGATCGAGGCGCGTGGGGTTGGTGTTGGTCTCGCCGAGCCGCATCACGGTCATCGCCAGCACGACCGCGCCCAGCACCCCGAGCACCACGAAAATCGCCCTCCAGCTGACCCATTCGGCGAGGTAGGCGCCGACCGCCGGCGATATCGCGGGGGCAAGCGTCATCGCAAGCATGACGAGCGCCAGGCCGCGCGCCGCCGCCTCGCGCTCGTAGACGTCGCGGATGATCGCCCGCCCGAGGACGATCCCGGCGCAGGCCCCGATGGCTTCGAGAACGCGGCCGACAACCAGCGCCGCCAACGACCACGCGAGGCCGCACAGGAGCGTGCCGGCGAGGAACATCACCAGACCGAGGATCAGCACCGGACGGCGCCCGAAGCGATCGGACACCGGCCCGTAGACGAGCTGGCCGCCGGCGATCCCCGCCAGGTACAGCGTCAGGACCAGCTGGACCTGTGCCGGGCTGTGGCCGAACGCCGTGACCAGCAGCGGCAGGGCCGGGACGACCATGTGCAGCGCGCAAAACCCGATCGCGGTCACCGCCGCGAGGAGGATCAGCGACGGCGTGGGCCTGCCGCTCATTCAGGACTGGATCTGAGGCTCGCCAGGCTGCGGCGTTGCCGTCCCTCGGCATCGAAATTCGCCGGGTCGAGCCAGCCCTCGAAGGCGGCGCGCAGCGCCGGCCACTCGCTGTCGATGATCGAGAACCACGTGGTGTCGCGGTTGCGCCCGCGGGTGACCTGCGCCTGGCGGGACAGCCCCTCGTACTGGAAACCGTGACGCAGCGCGGCGGCGCGCGAGGGCGCGTTCAGCGCATTGCATTTCCATTCGTAGCGGCGATAGCCCAGCTCGTCGAAGACCCGGCGCATCATCAGGTACATCGCCTCGGTCCCCGCCGGCCGGCGCTGCAGGCGCGGGCTGTAGGTGATGCTGCCGACCTCGATGACCCCCACTTCCGGCTCGATGCGCATCAGCGCGGCGGTGCCGACCGCCTCGCCGCTCGCCTTGTCGATGATCGCGTGGACCAGCGGATCGTCGGCGCGGCAGGCACCCTCGGCCCAGCTGCGGTATTCACCGAGCGAGGCATAAGGCCCGCGCGGCAGGTAGGTCCACATGCGGCCCTCGACATCCTCGGCATAGGCGGCGAACAGCTGCGCCGCGTGGCGCTCCGGGTCGAGCGGCACGACCGTGCAGAAGCGCCCGACGATCGGCGTGCGCGGCGGCAGCTGCCGCGGCGACCAGTCCGGCATCGGGAACCCGACCGGCTGGCCTAGATGATTGCGGTGCTCCATCAGCCTGGCCACCCTAAGAATGTTCACCCGCTCTCAGCCTAACCGATCGGGCCGGTTTGAACAGCCCGCCGAGCCGGCTTTGGCGCGGTCCGCCGTTCAAACCGACGAATCCGGTTGATCTACCGCAAAGCCCGCTTCGCGAGCCGCCGTTACAATCGACAAAATTCGGAGGGAATATGTTCGAAACCGCCGAACTGGGCCACCGGTTGTCGAAACCGGCGTACCGCAAGATTGTTCCGCAGTTGCGCGCCGATCTTCTCGCGGCCCAGCTCGAGCTGGCGCGAGACGGTTCCTTCCCGGTGATCCTGCTGGTCTCCGGCGTGCGCGGCGCGGGCAAGGGGGAGACCGTCAACCTGCTCAACGCGTGGATGGACCCGCGGCACATCCACACGCACGCCTTCGACGACCCGTCCGACGAGGAGACCGAGCGGCCACCGATGTGGCGCTATTGGCGCGCGCTGCCGCCCAAGGGGCGGATCGGCATGATGTTTGGCTCGTGGTACACCGCGCCGATCATCGACCGGGTGTTCAAGCGCGCCAAAACCAAGGATCTGATGCAATCGATCGACGAGATCAACCAGCTCGAAAAGATGCTCGCCGACGAGGGCGCCCTGATACTCAAATTCTGGTTCCACCTTGGCAAGGACCAGCAGAAAAAGCGGCTCCAGGCGCTTGAGGCCAATCGGGAAACGCGGTGGCGAATCACCCGGCGCGACTGGAAATTCTTCGAGAAATACGATCGGTTCTATGGCATCAGCGAGAGCATGCTGCGGCAGACCTCGACGAGCTGGGCTCCGTGGGTCGTGGTCGAGGGCTCCAATCCCGAATATCGCTCGGCGACCGTCGGCACGACCCTGCTCGAGGCGATGCGCAAGCGCCTCGAGCGGAACACCCTGGTGTCCGCGCCGCCGGCGCGCTCCAGCGACGCGCCGCCGCTGCTGGAGCCGATCGATCGCGTGTCGATCCTCGACAAGCTCGACCTGTCGCAGGCGCTGCCCAAAGCGCGCTATCAGGACGACATAGCCAAGCTGCAGCGCCAGCTGGCGCTGCTGACACGCCACGCGAAATTCGCCGACCACAACGTGGTCTGCGTGTTCGAGGGCATGGATGCCGCCGGCAAGGGCGGCGCCATCCGCCGCGTCACGGCCGCGCTCGACGCGCGCCTCTACAGCACGATCCCGGTAGCGGCGCCGACCGACGAGGAGCGCGCGCAACCCTATCTGTGGCGCTTTTGGCGGCACATTCCCCGCAAGGGCCGGTTCACGATCTACGACCGCAGCTGGTACGGACGCGTGCTGGTCGAGCGAATCGAAGGCTTGTGCACCGACGACGACTGGATGCGCGCCTATTCCGAGATCAACGCGTTCGAGGATCAGTTGACCCGCAACGGCACCATCATCGCCAAATTCTGGCTGCACATCTCAAAGGAGGAGCAGCTCAGGCGTTTCACCCTGCGCGAGAAAACCAGCTTCAAGCAGTTCAAGATTACCGCGGAGGATTGGCGCAACCGCGAGAAATGGGAGGCCTACCAGGCCGCCGCCGGCGAGATGATCGAACGCACCGGCACTGCAGCGGCGCCCTGGATCCTGGTCGGCGCGAACAACAAATACCACGCCCGCGTCAAGATCCTGGGAAGCCTGGTCAGAGCGCTGGACGATCGCTTGAGCCGCGCTTGACGGCCACTCCATCAGCCCGCGCCCGGCGCGCGGAGAATTTCGGTCATCGGCGTGTAGAGCGCCACCGCGCCGCCGAGCCTTGCGCCCGCCGCGCTTGCCGCCGCGAGATCCGGGAATACGGCGATCCCGCGATACGGCACCGAGCGGTCGAGCGCGACGGCGCGAAGCCACACCAGCCCGTCGCGCGCCGGCCCGGGTTCGGTGCGGTCCGCGACCAAAAGGATGCCGCCCGCCGGCACGTCCGGCGCGGCGTCGAGCCCCTCGAACAGATTGCGCCGATGCATCCCTTCGTCGACCACCGACAGGAACGGCCCCATGCCGCGGGTCCGCAGATAGACCTTGCTGTCGAAGACATCGGGCGAGGCGACGGTGTACATCGCCAGCGACGGCGGCGGGCCCTCCTCGAGCGCGCGAAAGCGCTGCGCCGAGCCGACCCCGGGCACCGCCGCCATTGCCGCCAGATGGCCGCGATACCAGCAATCCCACTCGGCGATGCGGGAGGGATCGGTGAGGCCGCTTTCGCTGGTGAAGATCATCCGTCAAAGCCAGCACAGGAGGTATCGGACCGTCAACAAATTCGGCGTCATACCTTGAGAGCAGCGATGATTTTGTCGAGCTTGTCGTTCTCGATGCGCGCCAGAGTGGTCATCAATTCCTCGATCTCAGCCTTGGCCTCGACGTTGACCTCGTAATCATGTTGGGCATGGTCGCGGTCGCGCTCCGCCGAGCGATTCTGCGACATCAGGATCAACGGCGTCGCGAACGCCGCCTCGGCGGACATGAACAAGTTGAGAAAGACGAAGGGGTACTCGTCGAAGCGGATGACGCCAAACACGGCGAGCGTATTGACCACAATCCACACGACCATGATCGCCGTTTGTCCGATGATGAATTTCCATGAGCCGATGAACGCGGCCACACGGTCGGCGACCCGGTCGCCCGTGGTCCGCCTCTTGGCGTGGCTTTCGTGCCAGTTCCTCATATTCTCGTTCCTTCCAGCGCCTGGGCGAGGGTCGTCACTCGATAATCAGCTTGCGCCCAGGCGAAAGTGGTCATATATTTCTGACCGGAATTTAGGAACCGGATTCCAGGACAGAAAATGCAAGATGGTACGTTGCAAATCGCGGCCAGCGAGTTCAAGGCAAAATGCCTCGATCTGATGGACAAGCTCGCGGCACGCAAGCTCACCCGGATCGTCGTCACCAAGCACGGCCGACCAGTCGCGGTGCTGTCGCCGCCGCCGACCCCGGAGGAGGAGGCTGAGGCCCTATTCGGCTGTCTGAAAGGCCAGATAATCGCACCCGCCGACTTCGACTTCACGGCACCGGTGCTGGACGGGCCGATCGATGCGGAGGAAGGAATTCTGCACCGATAATGTCCGTTTTGTTGCTGGATACCTGCGCCATCATCTTTATTGCGGAAAGCCAAACGATCGACCCATCGGCGCGCCAGCAAGTCATGGCGGCGAGCCTCGCCGGCGGCATACTGGTCTCGCCGGTATCCGCCTGGGAGATCGGCCTCCTGGCCGCAAAAGGACAGCTTACCTTTCTGCTCCATCCGAACGCCTGGTTTCGCTCGTTCCTCGGCAATTCCGGCGTGCGACTGACGCCTTTGACCCCGGAGATCGCCATTGAATCGAGTTTTCTGCCGCGGTTGCATAGCGACCCCGCCGACCGATTGCTGATCGCGACCGCTCGCGCCCTGGGGGTTCCTATCGTGACGCGGGACCGCCGAATCCTGGCCTACGCGCAGGGCGGGTTCGTTGCGGCGATCGCCTGCTGATCGCCCCCAACCCAGCTGCGGTCAGCGCTGGCGCAGCAGGAATTCGCGCCCGGCCTTGACCATGGGCTTGCCGTCATAGGCGATGATGTCGGCAGTGGCGTAGGTCTCGCTCCACAATTCGGGCAGATAGGAGCCGGTGCCGATCACATCGATCGGCGCGCTGGCTGCCGCCATCATCCGGCATTTCTCCGGGCCGAACCCCGAGCTCGCGACGATCTTGGCGTTGGGGAAGCCAGATTCGTTGAGCACCAGCCGCAGGGTCCACAGCGCCGCGGCGGACACCCCGGTGCCGACCAGGTGGCGCAGCTCGGCCTCGCTGCGATAGCCACGGATCGACTGCGGCGCGTGGCGTAGGAGCACTTCGTAGGAGCGCGCGAGGTCGAGCCCCTCGCAATAGCGCCCGCCCGGAGTGTCCATGCGGAAGGCGAGGTGTCCGGAAGCGGCGAGCTCGGGAAAGCGCCGGGCGACCGCGACCGCGTCCGTGGTCTCCTGCCCGAAATAATCGACGAGCACGGTCAGGTTCTCATTGGGGAAGGTTTCGCGGAACATTTCCGCGGCGCGCACCGTCGAGCCGGCATAGCCGATGAGGGCGTGCGGCATCGTGCCGAGCCCGCTGTCGCGTCCGAAGAAATGCGCCGTCGCCGCGGCGGCGCAGCCGACAAACCCGACCGCCCCGGCAACTTCGCGCGCATGGGCCGAGCCGACCGATGCGGCATAGGCCATCAGTTCGGCCATTTCGGCCCCGGCGCAATGGCGCGCATCCATCGCCAGAAAGGCGACCTTGGGCAGGTCGGCGCACATCGCCGAGGCGTTGTAGGCGGCGACGCAGGCCGGTCCCAGTTTTTGCAGGAGCACGGTCTCGAGGTCGACCAGGTGATGGAGAGACCCGGTGACGTAGAGCAGCGGCTCGCCGGCGCCGACCCAGGCGGCTTCGGGATGATGGAGCTCGATTTTGAAGCTCGTGCCGCGCTCGGCCGCCATTCGTTCGAGAAACTCGACCGCGAGGCGCGGCGTGCAGATGACCGGCCGGCGCATGAAGACCGCATAGGTCGCCGCGCGGTCGCCGAACCGCCCGACGATCGCTTTGGTCTTCAGGAAATAGCCGTCGGTCCGCGCGGCGAGATTGTCTTCCATGTGCGCCACCCCCGACCGCCGCCTCACCGCCCAGGATGCGAGCATCCCACCACGTTATCGTCACCCCCGCGAAGGCGGGGGCCCAGGGCAAGCGCGAGAGCCTTCCCCCTGGGTTCCCGCTTTCGCGGGAATGACGGATAACGAATTGAGATGACCCGGATCACTTCGCGCCACCGCCTCA
>DATCQF010000040.1:0-6990 GCA_036569735.1 Allostellaceae bacterium
ATGTATGCGTCGGTGTACCGCGAGCCGGTCATGGTGCAGCGCTATCTCCCGGAGGTGCGCCACGGCGACAAGCGCATCATCCTCGTCGAGGGCGAGCCGGTCGGCGCAGTCAATCGGGTGCCACCCGATGGCGAGGCGCGCGCCAACCTGCATGTCGGCGGCCGCGCGGTGAAGACCGGGCTGACCGAGCGCGAGCGCGAGATCTGCGCGACGATCGGGCCGAGCCTCAGACAGCAGGGGCTGGTCTTTGTCGGGATCGACGTGATCGGCGACTACATGACCGAGATCAACGTGACCTCGCCGACCGGGATCCAGGAGATCGCCCGGCTCGACGGGGTCGATCTGGCGGTCAACATCTGGGATGCGATCGAGGCCCGGTTCGCGCTGCGCAGCGAGCGCCGCCCGGCCTGACCATCCCCGGCGTGACCACCCCGGGCTTGACCAAAGGAGGTTCCTTTGCCTGATGCTTCCGGTTCCGGGCCGTCGCGGCCCGCCCGTCCGCGCAATGTCCTTGGCGAGCCGCTCGCGGAATGCTGCACGAAACCGCTGACCGGGTTTTACCGGACCGGCAGCTGCGAGACCGGCCCCGACGATTTCGGCGTGCACACCGTATGCACCCGGGTCGATTCCGATTTCCTGGCGTTCTCGCGCGCCGCCGGCAACGATCTGTCGACCCCGGTCCCGGCCGCCGGTTTTCCCGGATTGCAGCCGGGCGACTGCTGGTGCCTGTGCGCCGAGCGCTGGAAGGAAGCGTTCGAGGCCGGCAAGGCGCCGAGGATCCGACTCACCGCGACCCACGAAGCGACCTTGGAGATCGTGCCGCTCGATCTCCTGAAGAAATACGCGATCGATTTGAGCTGAGCCGAGCGACCGCGATGTTTGCCAGGGTGGCCCGGCTGTTTCGGCGGCGTCCCGCCGGCCCGGTCTGGCTCGCGCCCGGCGAGCTGCAGGACCGGCTCGACCGTGGCGAGTTGCCGATGATCATCGATGTGCGTGGTCCCGACGAATTCGACGGGCCGCTCGGCCATATCGAGGGGGCGCTCAACATTCCTTTGGCCGGGCTGGCGGCGCGCACCGCCGAACTCGCCCGCGCCCGGTGCCCGATCATCCTCGTTTGCCTGACCGACAAGCGCTCCTCGGAAGCCGCCGCCGAGCTGGCCGGCGCCGGGATCGGCGATGTCGCGGTGCTGCGCGGCGGCATGCGCGGATGGCGTACCGGTTCGTGAGCGCCGGCGCGATAATTTTCTCCCAATGCGATCTGATGCTGTGATCCTCTTCGTCTTTAAAGAGCAAGACCGCGCAAAACAAACACCGCCACGTGCTGGTGGCTTGTCGCAATGCCTGCGCTGTGAGAAAGTGCCGGCAGGCGCTGCGCGTCGGTGGATAATTCCTTAAGCCAACCCCGGGGTGCCGAAGGTACATTGCGCATGCGGGCTAGGCCGCCTCCTCCGGAAAGGGTTCCTCGAGAACTTTCCGAATCCGTGAGCGCGCAGTTTACGGCCAAGCCTGCGTTGACGGGCGGTTCGCCTTTAGCCGAGCAAACGATCGACGAGCTGCGACGCCTCAGAGTGCTGGTCGAGGTCGCCGACACCGTCACGCAGGATCTGTCGCTTGACCGCCAGCTGCCGCGATTGATCGACCTGATCACCGAAGCGCTCGATGCCGAGCGGGCGACGCTGTTTCTTTACGATGCCGACGCCGACGTCTTGTTTTCGCGTGTGTTGCGCGGCGAGGGCGTGACCGAAATCCGCATGCCCTCGACCGCCGGGATTGCCGGTGCGGTGTTCACGGCCGGGACCCCCGAGATCATCCCCGACGTCTACCAGGATCACCACTTCAATCCCGAGATCGACCGGCAGACCGGCTATCACACGCGCAACATCCTGTGCCTGCCGCTGCGCAGCCGCGAGGGGCGCCCGGTCGGCGTGACCCAGGTCCTCAACAAGCGCTCGGGCGATTTCGGCCCGGACGATCTCGCTCTCGCCGAGGCGATCAACCGCCACGCCGCGAGCGCCCTCCAGCAGGCGTTTCTCGTCGAGCGGCTGGAACAGGCCCAGCGCGAAGAGATCGAGCTCTTGACCATTGCCGAGGCGATCTCCACCGAGCTCCATCTCGATGTTCTGTTCAGCCGGATCATTGCGGCGGCCACCCAGCTGCTCAACGCCGAGCGCTCGACGCTGTTCCTCTACGATGGGGCGACCGACGAATTGTGGTCGCAGGTTGCCGAAGGTACCGGCCAGAAGGAAATCCGCATCCCGTCGCATGCCGGGATCGCCGGCGCGGCATTCAGCGGCGGCGAGGTGCTGGTGGTGCCCGACGCCTATGCCGACCCGCGTTTCAACCACGCGGTGGATCTCGCTTCCGGCTATCGCACCCGCAACATCCTGGCGGTGCCGATCAACGACAAGACCGGCGCTTGCCTCGGGGTCGTCCAGGTGCTCAACAAGCACGGCGGCGCGTTCGAGCCGATCGACATCCGCCGGGCGCGGGCGTTTTGTGCCCAGATCGCCATCGCGGTGCAAAACGCTCAGCTGTTCTCCGATGTACTCGCGCTGAAAAACTACAATGAAAGCATTCTCAAATCGCTGTCCAATGGCGTCATCACGCTCGACCAAAAGCTGAAGATCGTCAAAATCAATGAAGCTGCCGAGCGTATTCTTGGCATCGCCGGGGACCAGGCGCTCAATCAGGCGGCCGAGCAGGTTTTCGGCAATCGCAACGCATGGGTCACGCGCAGCCTCGGCTACGTCACCGCGATGGGCGCGTCCGATTACCATGCCGACACCGATTTCCTGCTGCCGGACGGCACGTCGGCCGCGATCAACCTGACCGCGGCGCCGCTCTTCGAGGCGGCCGGCTCCAAGGCGGGCGACAAGCCGATCGGCAGCATGCTGGTGCTCGAAGACATCACGCGCGAAAAACGGGTGCGCAACACCATGGCGCGCTATGTCGCCAAGGAGGTGGTCGACAAGCTGCTTGCCAGCGGCCAGGACTTTCTCGACGGACATGCGCACGTCGCCACCGTGCTGTTCTCCGACATCCGGCGCTTCACGACGCTGGCCGAGTCGATGAGCCCGCAAGAAACGGTGACGATGCTCAATGATTATTTCACCAGCATGGTCGAGGTCGTGTTCACGCACGGCGGCATGCTCGACAAATACATCGGCGATGCGATCATGGCGGTGTTCGGGACGGCGGTCAGCGATGCTTCCGACGCCGATAACGCGCTGATGGTCGCCACCGAAATGGTTCGCGAACTCGCCCGCTTCAATCAGCGGCGCCTGGAGGGCGGTCAGGAAGCGATCGAGATCGGCATCGGGATCGCCACCGGCGAGGTCCTGGCCGGTTCGCTCGGCTCGCGCCGGCGCCTCGAATACACCGTCATCGGCGACAACGTGAACCTCGCTGCCCGGCTCGAAGGCGCCAACAAGCATTTCGGCACGACCGTGCTGCTGGCCGCCTCGACGGTCGAGGCGCTGAAATCGCGCCCGATCCTGCGGCGGCTCGATCTGATCCAGGTCAAGGGGAAATTGCTGCCGACCCTGGCGTATGAGTCGCTCGACCATTACGACCCAGAGAGGGTCCCCAACCCTGCCGCGCTGATCAACGCGTATGAGGCCGGCCTTGACTGCTACGAGCGACGCGATTGGGTCGATGCGATCGGGCATTTCGGCCGGGCGCTCGAACTGGCTCCGCTCGACCGGCCCTCGCGGATCTTTGTCGACCGCTGCCGCTATTACAGCGAAAACCCGCCGCCGGACGATTGGAACGGCGTCTGGATCATGGAGGATAAATAGCCGCCGTTTGGGACCGCTTCCGTCCCGGCCGCAGGCGCCCGGAACGCCTGCGGTCCGAATCCCGGACGGTCCTTAATTCCGCGCCGGCATGGCGATCCGCCGGCCGATCCAGTCGGGCCGCGGCAGCGCCGCGTGCGCCGTTGCCATGGCGTCGATGCGCCGGCGCAGATCCGGGGGAAACGGGCTCACCCGGCGCAGGGTGAGATCGACATGGAGGAACATCAGCTCCTGGGTGGCGGTCCGGTGGCCACCCTCCTGCGCAAACATCTCGTGCGCGAGGTAGAGACGCTTGTCGTCGGCCGCGACGATCTGCGTCGTGACGCGCACGCGCGCGCCGACCAGGAGCTCGCGCTCGTAGCGATTGTGCGTCTCGGCGACGAAGGTCCCCATTTTGGTCGTGCGGCGATAGTCGAGGCCGAGCCCGAGCACATCGAACAGGAGATCGGTCGCCTGGTCGAACAGCACGGTGTAATAGGCGAGGTTCATATGCTCGTTGTAGTCGATCCACTCGGGCAGCACCTCGCCCTGAAAGCGCTCGAACGGGGCGGGGAGCTGCGCCGGGATGTTGGCCGGGATGGTCATGGGCACGGGGGCTCCAGGGCGGCACCGGGCCCGCTTGTATCAGGCATCGACGACCCGGCGCGAGCGC
Organism: Allostellaceae bacterium; assembly: GCA_036569735.1. Taxonomy (GTDB): domain Bacteria; phylum Pseudomonadota; class Alphaproteobacteria; order ATCC43930; family CGMCC-115725; genus DATARH01. The sequence goes on from DATCQF010000040.1 coordinate 4,447, forward strand.
GGAGATTCGGCGGCCGGCCGGGCGCGGCGATTGGTCCCGGGCGACGCCGCCCCAGCGTTTGACCACGCTTCGCCGCGGCTTCGCCGCGCAGCCGCTCGCGGATTGCTTCGGGCGCGCGGGTTTGTTAGGTTGCGCCGCGCGTGATGCCGCGGGACCCGGCCCGAGGGCGCCGCTTTTTCTTGCCGGCTGATGAAAATTCTGACCTGCAACAGCAATCGCCCGCTTGCCGAGGCGATTTCCGCCTGTCTTGGCCTGCCGCTGACGCGGGCCGCCGTGCGCCGCTTTTCCGATATGGAGGTGTTCGTCGAGATCGACGAGAACGTGCGCGGCGAGGATGTTTTTGTCATCCAATCCACGTCGTATCCGGCCAACGACCATCTGATGGAGCTCTTGGTCACCCTCGACGCGCTGCGCCGCGCCTCGGCCCGGCGGGTGACGGCTGTGGTGCCCTATTACGGGTATGCCCGCCAGGATCGCAAAACCGGGTCGCGCACCCCGATCTCGGCAAAGCTCGTCGCCAATCTGATCACCACCGCGGGGGCCGACCGGGTGCTGACGATGGATCTCCATTCCGGGCAGATCCAGGGGTTTTTCGACATCCCGACCGACAATCTGTACGCCGAGCCGGTGCTGGTGAAGGACATCCGCGAAAACTACGCCGGTCCGGACCTGGTCATCGTCTCGCCCGATGTCGGCGGGGTCTATCGCGCCCGCCAGATCGCGCGCCGGCTCGATGCCGATCTGGCGATCATCGACAAGCGCCGCGAGCGCGCCGGCGTGTCCGAGGTGATGAACATCATCGGCGATGTCGCCGGGCGCGAAGCCATCCTGGTCGACGACATCGTCGACAGCGCCGGCACGCTGTGCAATGCCGCGCAGGCGCTGGTCGACAGCGGCGCCAAGTGCGTCTATGCCTATGTCACGCACGGGGTGCTGTCGGGCGGCGCGGTGGCGCGGGTCACCGCCTCGCCGATCAAGATGCTGGTGTTGACCGACAGCATCGTCGCGACCGAGGCGGTGCGGCTGTCGCAGAACATCCGGCAGCTGACGATCGCCCCCTTGATGGCCGAGGCGATCCTGCGGATCAGCGAGGAGCGTTCGGTTTCGAGCCTGTTCGATTGACCGCGGCCCGGCGGCGGCTGCGCACCCGGCGCGTCTAATGATTCGTGCCGTCCGGTTGGTTTTGCGTTAGAGGAGTAGGAAGTTCATGCCCGAGATCATCAGCCTCAGCGCCGAGCCGCGCCCTCATGCCGGCAAGGGCGCGACCCGGGCGGCGCGGCGCGGCGGGCGGGTTCCAGGGATTGTCTACGGCGACAAGCAGGAACCTGTAATGATCAGCCTCGACCCGCGCGAGCTGGCGCGGGCGCTCGCCAAGCCCGGATTTTTCGCGACGCTCGCCGATATCGTCGTCGACGGGACGACGCACCGCACCTTGCCGCGCGACGTGCAGTACCACCCGATCAGTGATGCCGCGCTGCATGTCGATTTCATGCGGGTCGCGGCGGGCGCGCAGGTGACCGTCATGGTTCCGGTCGCGTTCATCAATCACGAGCGCTCGGTCGGCCTGCGCCGCGGCGGGATCCTCAATATCGTCAGCCACGGCCTCGAGATGATCTGCTCGGTCGACAATATCCCCGAACGGGTCGTCGTCGATCTCGACGGGCTCGATATCGGCGACAGCATTCATATCGCAGCGGTCGAGATGCCGCCCGGCGCGCGCCCGGTGATCCGTCAACGCGACTTCACGATCGCCAGCATCGCGGCGTCCTCCGCGGTGAAGGAGGAGGCCGCCCAGGCCGCGGCGACCGCTGCGGTGGCGCCGACGGCCGAGGAGCCGACGCCGGCGGCGTAAGCCTCCGGCATCGCCAGCGCGATGCGCCTCATTGTCGGCCTCGGCAATCCGGGCAGCCGCCATGCCCGGAACCGGCACAATATCGGGTTCATGGCGGCCGAGGCGATCGCCCGGCGCCATGGCTTCGCGGCGTTTCGCAGCCGCTTCAAGGGCGAACTGGCCGAGGGGGTGATCGGCGGCGAGCGCCTCCTCCTCCTGCTGCCGCAGACGTTTATGAACCTGTCGGGCGAAGCGGTGCTGGCGGCGATGAGCTTCTACCGGATCGCGCCGGCCGAGATCGTGGTGATCCATGACGAACTCGATCTGCGGCCGGGCAAGGTCAGGGTCAAGCTGGGCGGCGGCAATGCCGGCCATAACGGCCTGCGCTCGATCGATGCGATGATCGGGCCCGATTTCTGGCGCATCCGCATCGGCATCGGCCACCCCGGCGTAAAGGAGCTGGTGCATCCCTACGTGCTGCAGAACTTCCCGCCGGACGAGTCGCGGGCGTGGGTCGCGCCCTTGGTCGAGGCCGTGGCCGAGACGATCCCGGTGCTGCTCGGCGGCGCACCCGATGCGTTCATGAGCGAAGTCGCGCGCCTCTGCCCCGCGCCGGAATTTGGCGAAGACGAACCGGCATAGCGCTCACGGCGTCTGGATTTCTCCCCGGCGGCGCCATAAATACCACCGTCATGGCCGGACTTGTTCCGGCC
>DATCQF010000041.1:0-3399 GCA_036569735.1 Allostellaceae bacterium
CAGGTAGACCGAGCGAGGAACCACGCCGGCGAAAAGGAAACTCTTGAGCTCCAGAAGTTCCATCAGCAGCTTGATCGTGTCGCCGGAGGCGATATCGCCTTCGACTGTCACGGCAAATGGATAGCGCTCGTCCGGTGTCCGCGCCGACTCGAATGTCGCGGCGCTTGCTGACCCGCACCAAAGCCCGATAACCAGCGCCAATCTAAACCAACGCACGGCAGATCCCCCTGTTTCGTCCGATCCGCTGGCGCCGGGCGGTTATAAGGTCGGCAAGGGCCGGAAGGGTGTAGCGGAGCTTCACAGACCGTGTTTGGCCCACACCGCGCGCACCTCTTCATCGGTGGCAAACTCGCCGCGCGCGGCGGCGGCTTTCGAGGCGGCAATCGCGGCTGCCTCTTCCGGGGTAAGCGGCACCGGCGCTTCATCGTCAGTACCGGCCAGCCGGAGAACAACCCTGGCGATGTCGTCCTGTACCGCCGGATGAAGGCTGCGCGCGGCTTCGAGCGCCTGATCGAGAAGCTTTGTCATGGCGGAAAATTCCTTTCTTACGCCGCCAACCGGTGCTGGCGGATCAGCGAGAGGATTTCGGCGGCGGCGGCGGGGATGTTGGTGCCGGGGCCGAAGATCGCGCTGACGCCGGCTTTTTTGAGGAAGGCGTAGTCGCGGCGGGGGATGACGCCGCCGCAGACGACCAGGATGTCGCCGGCGCCTTCCTGCTTCAGGGCGTCGATCAGCGCGGGGACGAGGGTCTTGTGCGCGGCGGCCTGGCTCGATACGCCGACGATGTGGACGTCGTTCTCGACAGCCTGGTGGGCGGCCTCTTCCGGGGTCTGGAACAGGGGGCCGATATCGACGTCGAAGCCGATGTCGGCAAAGGCGGTGGCGATGACCCGGGCGCCGCGGTCGTGGCCGTCCTGGCCAAGCTTGACGACCAACATGCGCGGCCGGCGGCCTTCGTCGCGCGCAAACCCCTCGATCTCGCGCTGGATCCGGTGAAACGCCTCGTCGCCCTGGTATTGCCCGCCATAGATGCCGACGACCGACGGGGTTGCGACGCGATGCCGGGTGAACACGGTTTCGAGCGCGTCGGAAATTTCGCCTACTGTGGCGCGGGCGCGGCTCGCCTCGATCGAGAGCGCGAGCAGATTGCCCTTGCCGGTGCGCGCCGCCTCGGTCAATGCCGCGAGCGCCGCGCCGCAGCGCGCCGGATCGCGGGTCTGGCGCACCCGTTCGAGCCTGGCGATCTGGGCGGCGCGGACCGCTGCGTTGTCGACATCGAGGATGTCGACCTCGGCGGCGGCGTCGGACTGGTATTTGTTGGCCCCGACGATGACCTCGTCGCCCTGGTCGATTCGGGCCTGACGCCGCGCCGCGGATTCTTCGATGCGCAGTTTCGGCATGCCGCTCTCGACCGCCTTTGTCATGCCGCCCAATCTCTCGACCTCGTCGATGAGGGCCATCGCCGCCGCGGCGATCGAGTGGGTCAGGGTTTCGACGTAATAGCTGCCCCCGAGCGGGTCGACGACATGGGGGATGGCAGTCTCCTCGGCGAGGATCAGCTGGGTGTTGCGGGCGATCCTGGCCGAAGCCGGGGTCGGCAGCGCGAGCGCCTCATCGAACGAGTTGGTGTGCAGCGACTGGGTGCCGCCGAGCACCGCCGCCAGTGCCTCGATCGTCGTCCTCACGATGTTGTTGTGCGGGTCCTGCGCGGTAAGGCTGACGCCGGAGGTCTGGCAGTGCATGCGCAAGGCGAGGCTCGCCGGGTCCTTGGGCGCGAATTTCTGCATGAGGCGGGCCCATAAGAGGCGCGCGGCGCGCAATTTCGCGATCTCCATGAAGAAATTCATGCCGATGCCGAAGAAGAACGACAGGCGCGGCGCGAACTCGTCGATCGCGAGACCGCGCGACAATGCGGCGCGGGCATATTCGAGCCCATCGGCCAGGGTGAACGCCAACTCCTGCACCGAATTCGCCCCGGCCTCCTCCATGTGATAGCCGGAGATCGAGATCGAGTTGAACTTCGGCATGTGCCGGGCGGTGTACTCGATGATGTCGGCGACGATACGCATCGAGGGTCCGGGCGGGTAGATGTAGGTGTTGCGGACCATGAACTCCTTCAGAATGTCGTTCTGGATCGTGCCCTGGAGCTTCTCCTGCGGCACGCCCTGCTCCTCGGCGGCGACGATGAACCCGGCGAGCACCGGCAGGACGGCGCCGTTCATCGTCATCGACACGCTCATGCGGTCCAGGGGGATGCCGTCGAACAGGAGCTTCATGTCCTCGACCGAGTCGATTGCGACGCCGGCCTTGCCGACATCGCCCGCGACGCGCGGATGGTCGCTGTCATAGCCGCGGTGGGTCGCCAGATCGAAGGCGATCGAGAGGCCCATCTGCCCGGCTTTGAGGTTGTCGCGATAGAAGCGGTTCGACTCCTCGGCGGTCGAGAACCCCGAATATTGCCGGATCGTCCACGGCCGGTTGGCGTACATCGTCGCGCGCGCCCCGCGCAGATAGGGCGGGACGCCAGGCAGCGCCGCGCGCCACGCAAACCCGGCGGCCTCGATCGCTTCGAGATCGGCCTCGGTGTAGAGCGGCTTCAGCGTGATGCCTTCCGGGGTCGCCCGCTCGAGGCTCGACGGCGGACTGCCCTTCAATTCCTTCGCGGCCAGCACGGCCCACCTATCGATATCGGGCGAGGATGCGGCCCGGCTCTCTATCGGTTTGCCCTTGCGTGCCATCGTGACCTCCGGCGCGGCGGCGCGCCCGTGGTATCGCCTGCGACGATTATATGGCGGCGGCGCGGGCGAGGTCCAATTCGGGTCGGCGCAATTGGTGCCGCAGCACCAGCGCCGCGGTCAGCAGCAGCACCGCGCCCGCCTGGTGCGCCGCGGCGAGCGGGATCGGCACGACAAGGAGCAGCGTCAAGAGGCCGAGCGCGAACTGCAGCGTGGCGGCGGCGAGGAGCGCGTGCAGGGCAAGCCTTGCCCGGCGCGGCAGCGCGGCGCGCCATCCGGCCAGCCACAATGCCAGCACCGCGGCCGCGGTCGTCATCGCCAGCAGGCGATGGTCGAACTGCACCGCGGCGACATTCTCGAACCAGTTGCGGATGAAGGGCTGCAGTTGCCCGTAGCCCGAGGGCACGAAGCTCCCGTCCATCAGCGGAAAGGTGTTGTAGGTGAGCCCGGCGTTGAGCCCGGCGACAAACCCGCCGGCGAGGATGGTCAGCGCGACGAGCGCGAGCGCGAGTTCGCCGGCCCGCCGCCACCAAGCTGATACTCCCTCGCCCCCATCGGGGGAGAGGGTTGGGGTGGGGGCTGCCTGGCGGCGTGCCAGCGAACTCCTGCTCGCGCTTGTCGCGCTGACCATTCTCGCCGGCGGGTTTGTCGCCGGGCTCAACGC
>DATCQF010000042.1:0-2645 GCA_036569735.1 Allostellaceae bacterium
TTCCGGGGCCGCCCTATGGGCGGAACCCGGAATCCATGCACCAAGGCCGGTGTTCCTGGATTCCGGGTTCGCCGCTGCGCACCGCCCCGGAATGACCGCCAGTGGTGCCCGACCTCTCAACTTCAGCGCGCCGCGAACTGCGTCGCGCCGAAGGTGATCTCGCGCTCGGTGTCGGTGATCGGGTTTTGGCCGGGGCCGCCTGCCAGCACCGCAAGACCGCGCTGCACCGCCGGGCGCGCCGCGATCTCGCCGTACCAGCGCTGTATCGCCGGATATTCGTCGAGTTGGACGTAGCCGCGCTCGTCGAACCGCGGCGACGCCTCGGCGGCGGTGCGGATCCACGGGAACGTGATGATGTCGGCCATGCTGTATTCATCGCCCGCGAGCCAATGCGACTCCTCGAGGCGGTGGTTCAGCACCCGGGAGAGGCGCGCCACCTCGTTGGTGTAGCGCTCGATCGCGTAGGGGATCTTTTCCTTGGCGTAGGCGGCAAAATGGTTCCACTGGCCGAACATCGGGCCCACCCCGCCCATCTGGAACATCATCCACTCGAGGCATTTGTAGCGCCCGATCGGGTCTTTGGGGATGAGCTTCCCGCCCGATTTTTCCGACAGGTAGATCAGAATCGCGGCGGATTCGAAGAGGGTGAATGGTTTCCCGCCCGGGCCGTCGGGATCGACGATCGCCGGGATCCGGTGATTGGGGGTGATCTTGAGGAATTCCGGCTTGAACTGGTCGCCGGCGCCGATGTCGATCGGGATGACCTTGTACGGGATCCCGAGTTCTTCCAATGCGATATGCACCTTGTGGCCATTGGGGGTCGCCCAGGTCAAAACTTCGAGCATCGCTTATCCTCCCGCTTGCCGCGTTTCCCGGCGTCCCGGAGCCGGTGCGATATTAGGGAGTTGCGGACGGGGGTGGAATAGCGGCGAAACATGAGCCAATCATAGTTGCCCAATGACATGGTCACGTCCCTTGACCAACTCTATACGCAGCGTCATATCACCAGTCCCGGACCGGAGCGCAGCCATGACCACCAACATCAACGTCGCCGAAGCGAAGGCCAAGCTGTCCGAGCTGCTAAACCGCGCGATCGCCGGCGAGGACATCGTCATCGCACGCGCGGGAAAACCGCTCGCCCGACTTGTACCGGTGGAAGGCTCTCGGATGCGCCAGAAGGGTGCATGGCGGGGTTGGGCGGCCGACATCCCAACCGAAATCTTCCTCGCGCCGATGGATCCGCAGGATCTCGATGCCACGGAAGGCAAATTCAGCGACGATTTCGGCATCACGCGACCGCAGTCAGACAAACCGTGAGGTTGCTGCTCGACACGCATGCGCTGCTTTGGTGGCTGACCGACAATCCGCGGCTGTCCTATCGCGCGGAGGCGGCGATTTCAAGTCCGGAGAACGATGTGCTGGTCAGCGCGTGCGCCGGTTATGAAATCGCGTACAAGCAAAAACTCGGCCGACTGCCGCCCTTGCCGGAGAGCCTGCCACATCGCCTCAGGCGGGAGGGCATGGAGATGTTGCCCGTTACCCTGGATCATGCGCTTGCCGCTGCCGCGCTCCGTGGGCCGCACCGCGATCCCTGGGACCGGATCATGATGGCACAGGCGCTGGCGGAGCAATGCCACGTCGTCACGGTCGATGCGGTGTTTGCCGACTATGGCGTACCGGCGATCTGGTAAGGGGCTCAGCCTCTCGTTTTGTCGTCCTCTTCGGCGAGGCGGCGCAGCGCCTCGCCTTCGGCGCGGTAGGGCACCCACTCGGTGAGAGGCGCGATGCCGAGGCGGCGGTAGAACCGGCGCGCCGGGTTCCAATCGAGCGCCGCGAAATCGATCCGGCCCCAGCCGCGCTCCAGCGCGATTGCCGCGAGCCGCGCCATCAGCGCCCGCCCGACGCCCAGCCCGCGCGCGGCTTCGATGACGTAGATGTCCTCGAGATACATGCCCGGAGAGCCGAGCCAGGTCGAGAAATTGGCGAAGAACAGCGCCATGCCGGCCACCTCGCCGTCGAGAAAGGCGAGGATCGCCTCGAATTTCGCCTCGGGACCGAAACCATGCCGGCGCAGATCGTCTACGTTGGCGACAACGGCATCGGGCGCATTCTCGTAGGCGGCAAGCCCGCGGATCAGCTCCAAGAGCAGGGCGCAATCATCAACCGTTGCAAGGCGGATCGTAATTGTCGGGTTCACCCTTCCCCCCACCGGCGCCCTGGGTTCGTCGGCGCGCTGCCCGGCGGGCCGAAATCGCGCGGCACGAGGCCCGCCTGAAACCAGGCGACAAACGTATAGATGCTGAACACCGGCAGGCGCAGATGCTCGGAGAGGGCGCGGGCGTAGGGCACCATGTTGGTGCATTCGAGGAGCACCGCGCCGGTCTCGGGGTGCTGTTCGAGGAGCATGTCGCCCGCGTCGAGAATGTCGCGCTCGGCCAGGGCGGCGTCGAGGCGCTCCTCGTCCCCCAGGATGGCGCGGGTGAATTCGCGGCCCCCGTCGGTGCCGACGACCGGCGTGTCGGGGTCGGCGCCGGCCGCGATCAGATGCTCGCGCGTCAGGCTCGCCGCGCTGATCGTCAAGACGCCAGCGCGTTTTCCTCGTGGCAGCACGCGCTCGATCAGCGGGAGTTGCATCAGGCTAGAGG
>DATCQF010000043.1:0-1972 GCA_036569735.1 Allostellaceae bacterium
CCCCTGGTTCAATCGGGCGGGAACTCTCGAAGCGGTTCCCGCCTGTTTCCGTCGAGTGAAGCCCCGACGGTTTTTGCGACCGGCCCGCGATTTCGGGCGCAGTCGATGCCTCAGCGAGTAGTCGGATCATCCGGCTTTGTCCACCCGCGTCCGGGATCACCTTTGCCGTATATTTGCCGTATGATGGCAAGTTTACGACTATGATCACCTCTAAACTATTGATATAATTGGCGTCCCCAAGGGGATTCGAACCCCTGTCGCCGCCGTGAAAGGGCGGTGTCCTAGGCCTCTAGACGATGGGGACGAGGCGACCCGCGGCGCGATGGTCTAGCGGCAGGCGCGCCGGAAATCAATCATTGTCCCGCCTACCCATGCGCCGCCAATGCTCCGCCATTGGATCGCCCTTTGGGGGTCCGCCCTTGGGGGGTTCGCCCTTGGGGCCAGGCAAAGCTCAGCTGATGCCCGTCCGGGTCGGTGATGTGGAAGAAACGCTCGCCCCATTCGGCGTCGCGCGGTGCGCTGTCGGGCCGGCAGCCGGCGGCGACGAGCCTCGCGTGGAGGGCATCGACATCGGCGTGGTAGAAGATCAGGCGCCCCCACCACGACCACTCCCGCCCAGGCTCAAGGATCAGGTTGAGAAAATTGTCGCCGGCGCGGAAACTGGTGAAGGCCGCCTCCTCGCCGCCGTGGACGACCGGCAATTCGAGGAGGCGGTAGAATTTGACGGCGCGCCGCATGTCGTGGGTCGCCAGGGTGACCGCGCTGATGCCTTTGATCATCGCCCCGCTCCTTCCTCATCACGCCGGCCGGCATCATCGCCGCAGCGGCATCTTGCGCCATGCCGGCGCCTGATCCGAGAGGCGAGGGCCCGCTGGCCGCCCGCCCGCTGGTCGCCCGCCCGCTGGACGGCAGGCGGATCGCCGTACTCGAACATCGCGAGCTCGATCGGCTGGGCGGCATGATCGAGGCGCAAGGCGCGCTGACGCTGCGCTGTCCGCTCGTCGCAATCGCCGATGCGCCCGATCCGGCGCCGGTGGTGGCGTGGCTCAACCGATATGTCGACACCCCGCCGGACGATCTCGTGCTGATGACCGGCGAAGGGTTGCGGCGCCTCTGCGGGTTTGCCGACCGGGCCGGGCTCGACGAGGCGTTTCGCGACGCGCTCGGCCGGGTCCGCACGATCACCCGCGGCCCGAAGCCCGCGCAGGCGCTGCGCGAGATCGGCCTCACCCCCGGGCTGCGCGCCGCGCAGCCGACCAGCGAGGGCGTGGTCGCCGTGCTCGCGCAGGGCGAGTTGCGCGGCCGGCGCGTCGCGCTCCAGCTCTATCCCGGCGCGCCGTCGACGCTTGTCGATTTTCTCAAGGGCGCCGGCGCGCGCCCCGACCCGGTATTGCCCTACGCCTACCTTCCGGCGTCCGGCGGCGCGGAAATCCTGAGGCTGATCGAGGAAATGGCGGCCGGCCGGGTCGACGCGGTCGCCTTCACCAGTGCCGCCCAGATCGTGCAGCTGTTCGAGTTGGCCCGCGCCGCTGAGGCCGAAGCGCGGCTGCGCGCCGCCCTCGAGCGCACGAGGATCGCCGCGATCGGCCCGGTGGTCGCCGCCGAACTGGAGCGGCGGGGTCTCTGCGCCCTGATCATGCCGCGCGACACCTATTTCATGAAGCCGCTGGTCTCGGCGATCATCGCCGCTTTGCCGCCCCCCCGCGCGCGATAGCCAATTTGCCGGCATCGGCCAATTTGATTGCGGCGCCGATTCACTGCGCTGTAAAATCGCCGCGAATGCACGTGCCGGCGCGAAACCGCGGCAGCTACAGGAAACCTTGGAATGACCACCGCCGCCGTTCGCCGCCTTGCCGTGCCGAGCCCGGATGAGCTGGTCGCGCGGGCGCGCGCCATGGTGCCCGAGATCCGGGCGCTGGCGGAGGAGACCGAGCGCAACCGCGCGATCGCCCCGCACATCATCGCCCGGTTC
>DATCQF010000044.1:0-7805 GCA_036569735.1 Allostellaceae bacterium
CCCAGGAAGCCGCGCAGTAAACGCCACGGTTTTGCCCTTCACCCCGGCCCTCTCCCCGCGTGCGGGGAGAGGGATAGGGTGAGGGGCTTTGGCAAAGGGCGGCTCGCAAAAGCGTGACTTGGCGTCGGGCTTTGGCGCGCCCACATCGAGCGCAGCAAAAGCGGGAGGCGGCACGATGCTGATCCGAAAGAGGCGCGGTTGGGAGCTTGCCGAAAGCGCCGCGACGAGCGAAACGCTGTTCCATGATCGCCGGCGGCTCCTCAAGGGCCTGGCGGCGGGACCGATCTTCGCCGGTGGCCTCGCCGCCGGTCTGGGCAAATTCGCGCCGGTTCTGGCGGCCGATGCCGACCCGTCGGCCGGGCTCTATCCGTCAAAGCGCAACGACAGGTATCCGCTGGACCGGAAGCTGACCGACGAGAAATATCCGACGACCTACAACAATTTCTACGAATTCGGCACCGACAAATCGATCTGGCAAGAGGCGCAAGCGCTCAAGCTGCGGCCGTGGACGGTCAAACTCGACGGCATGGTCGAAAAGCCGGTCACCCTCGACATCGACGATCTGCTGAAGAAGATGAGCCTCGAGGAGCGGCTCTACCGCCACCGTTGCGTCGAGGGCTGGTCGTTTACGGTGCCGTGGACCGGCTTTCCGATGGCGGCGCTGGTCGATCTCGCCCGGCCGCTCGGCTCGGCCAAGTATGTGCGGATGGAAACCTTCATGGACCCGGCGACCGCGCCCGAGCAGAAGAAATTCTTCTATCCCTGGCCCTATGTCGAAGGGCTGACGATGGCCGAGGCCAGGAACGAACTCGCCTTTCTGGTCACCGGGATGTATGGGAAGCCCGTGCCCAAGCAGGATGGCGCGCCGCTGCGGCTCGCCGTGCCGTGGAAATACGGGTTCAAATCTGTGAAGTCGATCGTGCATTTCGAATTCACCGACAAGCGCCCGAAATCCTATTGGGAAGCCTTGCAGGCGAGCGAATACGGGTTCTGGGCGAATGTGAACCCCGAGGTGCCGCACCCGCGCTGGAGCCAGGCCACCGAACGCGTGCTCGGCACCGACGAGCGCATCCCGACCCTCAAATGGAACGGCTACGGCGAGTTCGTCGCCGACATCTACAAGGGCCTCGAAAAGGAGCGCCTCTTCGCCTGAGGGTGCCGCGACACCGGAACAAAGCACCCGATCGGCCGTTAGCGGAGGCTGCCATCTTGGCGGGGCTCCCGGGCGGAGGTCGAATGTTACAGCGTGTCTTCCGCGCCGCGGTGCTGGTCGCGGCCTTGGCGACCGGCGCGCCGGTTTGGGCGGAAACCCCGATGAGCCCGTTGCGCCCGATTGGTCCTCCGGGCGCTCCCCCGAATGCCTCGTCGAGCACCGCCCTGCAATGGGTCGATCCGCCGGCCGCCGCCACGCCGAAGATGCCGCCGCAACCCGCCGCCGAGAACGCCGCGCCGGGGGCCCAACCCGAGCAGTCCGCGCGCCCGATGCGCACTCCCCGCCAGGGGCGCCGCCTGGCAAGAGCCAGAGGCTGGTCGACCCGTCAGTTGACCTACCGGCAGTCCTACGGCGGCTGGTCGGGGGGCAGCGTCCCCTACTCCCGGGGATACGGGCCGGTGCCCTATTCGAACTCCGGCGATTGAGCGTCGCCGAGGGGCACGCTTTGCCATTCCGGGAAGCCAAATCCGGTTTGTCCTGCTAGGCTAGCGGAGACACCCAATCCTGGCGGGAGGAAAGCGATGCAATTCGGGTTTGGCGCGCCGGTCAGCGGGCCGTTGTCGGGGCCGCGCGATCTCGCCCGCATCGCCAGCGAAGGCGAGGCGATCGGCTATGATTATTGCACGATCAGCGATCATGTGATGATCCCGCGCGACATCGAGGCGAAGTATCCCTATTCCGACACCGGCGAGTTTCCCGGCCGGGCCGGCGGCGACCGCCACGAGCAGCTGACGACCGTGGCGTTTGTCGCCGCCAAGACCTCGAAGCTGCGCCTCGTGACCTCGGTCACGGTGGTGCCGCACCGCGCGCCGGTGCTGACCGCGAAGACCCTGTCGACAATCGATGTCCTGTCGGAAGGCCGCTTCACCTGGGGCATCGGCGTCGGCTGGTGCAAGGAGGAGTTCGACGCGATCGGCACCGAGCCGTTCGAGGAGCGTGGCGCCGTTACCGACGAGACGATCGCCGTGTGCCGCGAGCTGTGGACCAACGAAAACCCGAGCTTCAACGGCAAGTACGCCAAATTTTCCAATGTCTTCTTTCAGCCGCGCCCGGTCCAGAAGCGGATCCCCATCTGGGTCGGCGGCGAAAGCGGGCCGGCGATGCGCCGCACCGCCCGGCTCGGCGACGCCTGGTACCCGATCGGCACCAACCCGCGTAACCGGCTCGATACCCTGGCGCGCTTGCAGGCCGGCCTGGAGCGGCTGCACAAGCTGACCCGCGAGGCCGGACGCGCCACGAAAGACGTCGGCCTCGCCTACCGCTTCAGCCAGTTCGGCAGCGCGCTCCCGGAACGCGCCGACAATGGCGAGCGGCGGCTCGGCTCCGGCAGCAACGCGGCGATCACGGCCGACCTCAAGGCGCTGCGCGATCTCGGCGTCCTCGCCGTCGATTTCAGCTTCGGCGGCGACACCGCCGATGCCGTCCTCGCCAACATGCGGCGCCTCCGCGAGGATGTGCTGGCCAAGGTTTGATTGGAATTCCACCACGAAGACACGGAGGACACGAAGGGTTCTCGAAAAACTGCATTCCCGGCGAAAGCCGGGACCCACCGGGCGACCGGATGAGTGGTAGACGAGTGGGTCCCGGCTTTCGCCGGGAATGCGATAAAATCTTCCGCGACCCTCGTGCCTTCGTGGTGAATCTCGTACAGGAGCGACAGGTGCTGAAACTTGGATACAAGGCGTCGGCCGAGCAGTTCGGGCCGCGCGATCTGCTCGATTTCTCGTGCCTGGCCGAAGAGGTCGGGTTCGACTCGATCTTCGTCAGCGACCATTTCCAGCCGTGGAAGCATACCGACGGGCACGCCCCCTCGGCGCTCGTCTGGCTCGGCGCGCTCGCCGCGAAGACCTCGCGGGCCCAGATCGGCACCAGCGTCCTCACCCCGACATTCCGCTACCACCCCTCGGTCGTCGCCCAGGCATTCGGCACGCTGGGCGCGATGTGCCCTGGCCGCATCGTCCTCGGCGTCGGCACCGGAGAATCACTGAACGAGGTGCCGTCGAGCGGCATCGAATGGCCGGGCGCCAAGGAACGCCGCGATCGGATGCGTGAGGCGATCGCGCTGATCAATAAATTGTGGACCGAGGACCGGGTCACCTTCGAGGGGCAATTTTACCATACCCAAAGCGCCACGATCTACGACAAGCCGAAAGATAAGGTGCCGATCTGGATCGCCGCGTCGGGCCCCTTGGCGGCGCAGATGGCGGGGCAGGTCGCCGAGGGCTTCATCTGCACCAGCGGCAAGGCGCCCGCGCTCTACAGCGAGACCCTGGTGCCGAAGGTCGAGGAGGGTGCCGCCCGGAGAGGCCGCAACGCCGCCGACATCGAGCGGATGATCGAGGTCAAGGTATCGTTCGACACGGACGCGCAGGAAGCGAAGGCGCTGACCCGCCACTGGGCCGCGCTCGCCCTCTCGCCCGAGGAGAAGATGGGGATCGAGGACCCGGTCGAGATGGAGCGCCTCGCCGACGCATTGCCGCTCGACCGGGCCGCCGGACGCTGGATCGTCTCGAGCGACCCCGACGAGCAGGTCGAGCGGATCCGCCCCTATGTCGAGTTGGGCTTCCGCCACCTGGTGTTTCACGCCCCCGGCCCCGACCAGCCGCGCTTTTTGAAGCTCTACGCCAAGGAGGTCCTCCCCCGGCTGCGCAAGGCCTTCGGGTAGACCACCTATATGACTCCACTATCCTCAACACCGTCATGGCTGGGCTTGTCTTGGCCATCCACGAGCAAGCGGCGGGGCATGTCCGTGGATACCCGGGACAAGCCCGGGCATGACGAGTGGGTGGTGGCATAGGCGTTATGTCCGCGCAGCTGACGATCAGCGGTCTTACCGGCGTGCCGCTGGTGCAGGCGGGCGATGATCTCGCGGCGATCGCGCTCGCCGCCTATGCCGCGAGCGGGTTCGCTCCGGCCGACGGCGATGTACTGGTCGTCGCGCAGAAGATCGTCTCGAAGGCCGAGGATCGCATCGTCGATGTCGCGGCCGTCGTGCCGTCGGAGCGTGCCGTCGCGCTCGCCGCCGAGGTCGAGAAGGACCCGCGGCTCGTTGAGGTAATCCTCAGGGAGTCGCGCCGCATCGTGCGCCACCGCCCCAATCTGCTGATCGCCGAGCACGTTCGCGGCTGGGTCATGGCCAATGCCGGGATCGACCACTCGAATGTCGCGCCCGCCGACGGTGTCGAGCGCGTGCTCTTGCTGCCGGTCGACCCCGACGGCTCGGCCCGCGCGCTGCAGCAGAGGCTGGCCGAGAGTTGCGGCAAGCGCATCGCGATCATCATCAGCGACAGCTTTGGCCGGCCGTTCCGGCGCGGCACGGTCGGCATCGCGCTCGGCGCCGCCGGATTGCCGGCGGTGATCGACTGGCGCGGCCACCCCGATCTGTTCGGACGCAAGCTCGAAGTCACCGAGACCGGGTTTGCCGACGAGATCGCCGCCGCCGCCTCCTTGGTCCAGGGGCAGGCCGACGAGGGGACGCCGATCGTCCTGGTGCGCGGCCTCACCTGGTCGGCTCCCGAGGCGCCCGCCGCCGCGCTGGTCCGGCCGGCCGAGCACGATCTTTTCCGATGAGCCTGGGCGGACCCGTGCTGGCGCTGTCGGGCGGGGTCGGCGGCGCCAAATTGGCGCTCGGGCTCTACCGCACGCTGCCCCCCGATACGCTGACAATCGTCGCCAATACCGGCGACGATTTCGAGCATCTGGGGCTCCGGGTCTCGCCCGATCTCGATACGCTGCTCTATACCCTCTCGGGACAGGACAACCCCGAACTCGGCTGGGGCCGGGCCGGCGAGACCTGGACTTTCATGGCCGCGCTCGAAGCCTTGGGCGGGGAGACCTGGTTCCGCCTCGGCGACGGCGACCTCGCCACCCATGTCGAGCGCACCCGGCGGCTCAAATCCGGCGAGACCCTTGCCGCGGTGATGGATGATTTCCGCCGGCGCCTCGGGATTGCCGCGCGCCTCGTGCCGATGTCGGACGATCCGGTGCGCACCCGGCTGCGCACCGCCCCCACCCTTCCCTCCCCCGCAGGCGGGGGAGGGTTAGGGAGCGGGCCGGAAGGCTGGCTCGACTTCCAGGATTACTTCGTGCGGCTGCGCTGCGCGCCGGTTGTGCGGGAGATCGCCTTCGCGGGGGCCGATGCGGCCCGCCCGCACCCCGATTTCCTCGCGGCGCTCGCCGATCCGGCCTTGCGCGCCGTGGTGATCTGCCCGTCGAACCCGTTCATCAGCATCGACCCGATCCTCGCCGTGCCCGGAATCCGCACCGCGCTGCGCCAATGCCCGGCGCCGGTCGTCGCGGTGTCGCCGATCATCGCCGGCCAGGCGGTCAAGGGCCCGACCGCCAAGATGATGGCCGAGCTCGGCTTGCCCGTCGATGCCGCCGCGGTGGCGCGCCATTACGATGACATCCTCAATCTCTATATCGCCGACGAGGAGGATGCCGCCTCGGTCGCCGGGCTCGCTGTGCCGGTGGTGTTGGCGCGGACCTTGATGCTGAGCCTCGCCGACCGCGAGGCGCTGGCGCGAACCGTCATCGCCGCCGCCGAACGGGTCCGCAAATGAGCTGGATGAACAACCTGCGTCCTTCGAGACGCCCGCTATGCGGGCTCCTCACGATGACGTTCTTTCTTAATTCCATAACTCTACGTCATGCTGAGGAGGCGTGCGCAGCATGCCGTCTCGAAGCACGCCGAATGCCGATACAGCGCAAATGAGCGCGAAAGGGATCTGGGTGGTGGTCCCGGTCAAGGACACATCGGCCGCCAAGCAGCGCCTCGCCCCGAGCCTGCCGCCGCAGCATCGCCAGGCGCTGGCGCTGGCGATGCTCGAAGACGTGCTGGCGGCATTGGCCGGGGTAGGGGGCGTCGCCGGCCGGCTTCTCGTCACCACCGACCCCGGGGCGATCCGGCTCGCCGCAAGCTACGGCGCCCAATGCATGGCGGAGGGCGCCGGCGACGGCCATACCGGGGCGGTCACCGCCGCCGCGCGGCGGCTCGCGCGCGAGGGGAGGGGGGGCATGCTGACCCTGCCCGGCGACATCCCGCTGGTCACCGCCGCGGAGATCGGCAGCCTCATCGCCGCGCACCGCCCGGCGCCTTCGTTCACGATCGCCCCGTCGCATGACGAGCAGGGCTCGAACGCGATCCTCCTGTCGCCGCCCGATGCGGTCCCGCTGCGCTTTGGCGAGGACAGTTTTTTCCCGCATCTCGCCGCCGCCGAGGCGTGCGGCATCGCTCCGACAATCGTCCATCTGCCGGGCATCGCCTTCGATATCGACAATCCCGCCGATCTCGCGCATTTTGCGCAGCTCGGATCGCGCACACGAGCGGGCCTGTGGCTCGCGGAAAACTCAACCGCCATCGTGTCGTGATGCCCCCGCAAGCGGGAATATGTCCTGTCGGAAGACGCGGCCGCCTGCGGCCCGGAGGGGTGAAGTGGTGACATCAACGGCAATTCTCGACCGGGCGGAGGCTGGCGCGCGGCTCTCCGCCGACGAGGCGCTGGGGCTCGCGGAAGCGAGCGACTTAGCGGCGCTGATGCGAGTTGCGGCCGCGTTGCGCGACGAGGGGCACGGGCCGCTCGTCTCCTATTCGAAGAAGGTGTTCATCCCGCTCACGCAATTGTGCCGCGACGTGTGCCACTACTGCACCTTCGCGCACCCGCCGCGGCGTGGCGAGCCGGTCTATCTGGGTGCCGGGCAGGTGCTGGCAATCGCCCGCGCCGGCGCGCAGGCCGGCTGCAAGGAGGCCCTCTTCACCCTGGGCGACAAGCCCGAATTGCGCTACGGCGCGGCGCGCGAGGCGCTGGCGCGGCTCGGCCACCCGACGACGTTGTCCTATCTGGCCGAGATGAGCGCCCTCGTACTGAAGGAAACCGGGCTCCTGCCGCATCTCAATCCCGGCGTGATGACCCCGCCCGAGATCCTGGCGTTGCGCGCGGTTTCGGTGTCGCAGGGGATCATGCTCGAAAGCGCCGCCGAGCGCCTCAGCCAACGCGGAGGGCCGCATTTCGGCTCGCCCGACAAGGCCCCGGCGCGCCGCCTCCAATGTATGGCAGCGGCGGGCGACGCGGCGGTGCCGTTCACCTCGGGGATCCTGATCGGCATCGGCGAGACGAGGGTCGAGCGCATCGAGGCGCTGTTGGCGTTGCGCGACCTCAACGAGCGCCATGGGCACATCCAGGAAATCATCATCCAGAATTTCCGCGCCAAGCCCGAGACCCGCATGGCGGCTGCGCCCGAGCCCGACCTCGCCGATCATCTGTGGACGATCGCGGTCGCCCGGCTGATTTTCGGGGCCGCGATGAACATCCAGGCGCCGCCCAACCTGATGCCCGACGCGCTCGAAGAGATGATCGCCGCCGGGATCAACGATTGGGGCGGGGTGTCGCCGGTGACCCCCGACCACGTCAACCCGGAGGCGCCGTGGCCCGCCCTCGACCTCCTGGCGCGGCGCACCGCCGCCGGGGGCAAGCTCCTCGTCGAGCGGCTCGCGATCTATCCGGCCTACGCGCAGGACCCGGCGCGCTGGCTCGATGCGAAACTGCGCACCCCGGTATTGCGCGCGGTCGACGGCGAAGGCTTCGCCCGCCCC
>DATCQF010000045.1:0-2851 GCA_036569735.1 Allostellaceae bacterium
GGTATATATACCCCGATATATATACCTCGAGAGGGAGGTCCACCCATGCCGCAAACCCGCACCGCCAAGTTGTTTCGCAACGGCGCCAGCCAGGCGGTGCGCCTGCCGGCCGAGTTCCGCTTCGAGGGCAACGAGGTGTACGCGACGCGCGACGAGGAAACCGGCGATGTCGTGCTGTCGAGGCGGCCGGGGGCGCGGAGCTGGAGCGAATTCTTCGCCCTGATGCGCACGATCGACATCCCCGACGACTTCATGGCCGATCGGCCGATGAACGCGCCGCCGCGCGAGCGCGAGCTGCTGAAGGATGACGAATGACGCTCGCGCTGCACCTTCTGGATACCGATACGGCGAGCTTTGTCATCAAGGGCCGCTCGCCCGGGGTCGAGGCGCAACTCGCGGCGATCCCGCCCGACCGCGTGTGCGTGTCGGCCGTGACGCGCGCCGAATTGATGTACGGCCTCAAACGGTTGCCGCCCTCGCACCGGCTGCAGATCGGCGTGCGCCAGTTCTTCAGGATCGTCCGGGTGCTGGCGTGGGATGCCGACGCCGCCGACTGGTACGCCGATATCCGCCATCAGCTGACCACCACCGGCCAGCCGATCGGCGAGATGGATATGATGATCGCGGCGCATGCTCTCTCGATCGGCGCCGTGCTGGTGACCAACAACACGCGGCATTTCGGGCGCATCGCCGCGCCGCTGGCGCTCGCCAACTGGCGCGAGGGCTGAGCGCCACCGCTCGCGGGACAGCTTCCGCCGCCCGCCCGCACACCCTTCCTGACGCCGACAGTCCGCAAAATTGCCGTGCGCTGCGCGCTATCGCAATGGCGCGCGCGCTCTTACACTAACGGGCGATGACGAACCGCCGCGATCTGTTTCCGCCGATCGAGCCCTATCGCACCGGGCGCCTCAGGCTCGATGCGCGCCATACGATGTACTGGGAGGAATCGGGCAACCCGACGGGGCCGGCGGTGGTTTTTCTGCATGGCGGGCCCGGCGCCGGCGCGACCCCGGTGCACCGGCGGTTTTTCGACCCCCGGCATTGGCGCATCGTGATCTTCGATCAGCGCGGCAGCGGGCGCTCGACCCCGCTCGGCGAGACCCGGGACAATTCGCCCGACCACCTGCTCGGCGATATCGAGCGGCTGCGCCAGGAGCTCGGCATCGCGCGGTGGGTGGTGTTCGGCGGCTCGTGGGGCTCGACCCTGGCGCTCTATTACGCCGAAACCCATCCCCTGCACGTCGCCGGCCTCATCCTGCGCGGCATCTTTCTGTGCCGATCGGCCGAGATCGAGTGGTTTTTGGATGGCATGCAGCGGGTGTTTCCCGAAGCCTGGCGCGCCTTTTCCGGGTTTCTGCCCGAGGCCGAGCGCGGCGATCTCCTCGGCAGCTATCACCGCCGGCTGATCGATCCCGACCCGCAGATCCACCTGCCGGCGGCGCGGGCGTGGAGCGTCTACGAGGGCGCCTGCTCGACCCTCCTGCCCAATCCGGAGACCGTGGCCGCGTTTGGCGAAGACCGCCTCGCCCTCGGGCTGGCGCGGATCGAGGCGCATTACTTCACCCGGTACCTGATTTCGCCCGAGCAGGATCTGGTGGCGCATGTCGGCCGGATCCGCCATCTGCCCGGGATCATCGTCCAGGGGCGCTACGACATGGTGTGCCCGATTCGCGCCGCCGACGAATTGGCGCGCGCCTGGCCCGAGGCGGAATACATCATCGTGCGCGACGCCGGGCACTCGGCGATGGAGCCGGGCATCCGCGAGCAACTGGTGCTGGCGAGCGAGCGCGCCCAGGGGTGGTGAGGCCGGCGCCGCATCACCCCGATGGTGGAAACCAGGCGCTTGAAGGCGCCGTAGAGAAAGCGAGGTGATCCGATGCCAGAGACGAAATCCGCGACGACACCCGGCCGCGCCCATCTTATCACCGGCGGTTTTCCGCCCGGCTCGATGGGCGGGCACGACCACGACTATGCCCGCCTGCGGCTCCTGGGGCTGCTCGCCGAACAGGACATCCCCGCTTCGGTCGCCAACGACTTCGCCGACGTCGAGAAATGGCTGCCGGTCAGCCAGCTGCTGATCACCTATGTGGCCGGTCCCTACCCCGATGCCACGCAATGCCGCGCCATCAGAGGCTGGCTGGAGGCCGGCGGCCACTGGCTGGGCTTGCATGGCACGAGCGGCGGCCGCGCCGAGCGGGTCGAGGGCGTGCGCATGCGCCGCACGGTCAAGACCGAGCACCACGCCCTCCTCGGCAGCCGGTTCTTGACCCATCCCGCGATCTGCCGGATCCGGGTCGACGTGAGCAACACCGATTCCCCGCTGACCCGGGGGCTCGGCAGCTCGTTCACGGTCGACGACGAGCCCTATTTCATCGAGCTGCAAGACCCGGGCTCGACGCAAATCCTCTTGACCGCGGATTACGGCGCGAGCGGCGCGTCCTCCGCGGTCGGTGCGCTCTATGCTTCCGATACCTCGCTGCAGCCCGACGGCAGGACCCGGGTGCTCGGCTATACCCGCAATGTCGGCGCCGGCGGGGTGACCTATTTTGCCCTCGGCCACTGCCACAACCCGGCGATCCGCGCGGCCCGCGCCGCCGACCCCGCGGACACGACGCCGCCGACCTTCCGGGGCCCGTGGGACACCGACGCGTTCACGGCATTGCTGCGCAACGCCATCGCCTGGGGCATGGACGCCTGAGCGCGCCTGAGTACGCCGGAACGGTGGGCCGGGACCGCGATCCGCACACCTTGCGGTTTCGCTTGCCGGAACCATCATCGCTTCTAATATGGCGGGACGGCGCGGCGGGCAAATCCGCGTGCGCCGCCACCGCACGGGGGGTCGGGGTGAGCC
>DATCQF010000046.1:0-2882 GCA_036569735.1 Allostellaceae bacterium
CCCGAGTACCCCTTGCATCAGCCACTGAACGAGTTCCGAGGATAGTTGCCGCGGTTTTCGGGGGATCCTGCCGCTGGCCGTCGATCCAGTCCCAGATCCATTGCGGTGCCCAACCAAAGCGGTCGCCCGGATCGAGCGCGATTACGAGAATCGAGCCATCGAGCGAGAATAGCGGCCGGTTCGGTTTATCTTCAGGCCTAAATAACGGCCCGAGCGCCTCGTATAGCTGCCGGGATGAACTGTCAGTCGAGATGAACCAGGTATGTTCATTGAACCTATCCAATCGCCGATTGGATCAAGCAATTTCTCAAGCGATTTCACTCGGGGACCGGATGGCTCCCACCTGATGCCGATGTAGTAAATCCGTTGGTTCATTGTTCCCTCCGCCCCTCAGGCGGTAGCGACTGCTGCGCCGACCCAGATGATCGTGGCGCGTCGGGCGCGCCCCGCGCTGCCAGCTCAAGCTCACGATATTGGATAATCTCGGCTCCTTCCAAGAGCGCTTGTTCTGGGTGCCTGTGTGCAAACCATAGCACGGAGCCAAAGTACACGAGGAACGTGAGCAGAATGATCCCAGCCATGATCAGCAACAGGCTAGCGTCGATCCGCCAAGCGATACCGCCGAGCACCAGCAGCGCGATACCGGCCACGACGCTAGCCTTGCCGACCACGCCGTGAGCAAGCCGGATATGGCCAAGGTCCTGCATCCTGGTAAGCTAGTGTGCGCGTGAGGTCATCGCCGTCAGCCACAATAAGCTCAAGTTACCCGATTCCGAATGAACGCGCTGCTACAACCATTCGCATCCGTGGCGCCTGCACATTAGGCGATCTACGCTGCTGGTTGCCGCTGCCCGGCCGCTTCGCTAGGGTGCCGCCGCAATTCCGCCGACCAGTGACGAGGTCCCGCCGATGTCCGACGATTATCTTCAAGAGCGTTTCCAGAACCTGCACGAGTTCGTCAAGGTCGCGCGCCAGAACCTCGACCGCAACAACTGGGACTATCTGATCGGCGGGTCCGAGAGCGAAACGACGCTGGCGCGCAACCGTTTGGCTCTCGATTCGCTCGGCTTCCGTCCGCGGGTGCTGCGTGATGTGTCCAAAGTCGATTGCAAGAGGGAGCTGTTCGGCCGGAAGTTGCGCATCCCCGTACTGTGCGCCCCGGTCGGCTCATTGGAGAATTTCGAGCCCGGCGGCGGCGCCACGGTGGCCGCGGCGACCACCGAGTTCGGCAACGGGATGATCCTCTCCTCGGTGTCCCATCCCGGGCTCGAAAAGACCGCCGAGGCGGCCGGCGACGGGTTCCGCATCTTTCAGCTTTACGTCCGCGGCGACGCCGATTGGGTCGACGACCATGTGCGGCGCGCGGTCGCCAACGGCTACAACGCCTTTTGCCTGACCGTCGATACCGACAGCTACAGCCGGCGCGAGCGCGACATCGCCAAGCGCCATCAGCGCCGCCGGGTGCGGGTCGACGACGCGCGGATCTATCAGGCGCGGTTCAACTGGCGCGACATCGAGCGCATCAAGCGGCTTTCGACGATCCCGGTGATCATCAAGGGGATCGCCACCGCCGAGGACGCCAAGATCGCGGTCGATCACGGGGTGGACGCGGTTTATGTGTCGAACCATGGCGGGCGCCAGCTCGACCAGGGGGTGGGCTCGATCGAGGTCCTGCCGGAGGTCGTCGAGGCGGTCGCCGGGCGCGCCCGGGTCATGGTCGACGGCTCGATCACCCGCGGCACCGATGTCGTGAAGGCGATCACCCTCGGGGCCGACGCGGTCGTCGTCGGGCGGCTCTACGTCTATGGCCTCGCCGCCGCCGGCGGGCCGGGGGTGGTGCGGCTCTTCGAGATCCTCGAGGACGAAATCCGCATCTGCCTGTCGCTGCTCGGGGTCACCAATTACGCCGAGCTCGACAAATCCTATATCCGCGCGGCGCGACCGGTGGTGCCGGCGCACGTCCACAGCCCGTTCCCGCACCTCGATCTGCCGAAGGAGACCTACTGAGGCATGGCGCAGGCCCGCTCGCAGGTAGCCGAGTGATGCGCATCGCGCTCATTCATGCGGTCACCGTCGCGATGGCGCCGGTGCACGAGGCGTTCGCGCGCCTCTGGCCCGAGGCCAAGTGCACCGATCTGCTCGACACCGCGCTCAGCGTCGACCGCGAGCGCGACGGCGAGCTGACCGCGGCGATGACCCGGCGCATCGGCGTGCTCGCCGGGTACGCAACCGGAACCGGCGCCGCCGGCATCCTCTTCACCTGCTCGGCCTTTGGCGAGGCGATCGAGACCGCCGCGGCGGCGAGCACGATCCCGGTGCTGAAGCCGAACGAGGCGATGTTCGAAGCGGCGCTCAAGGCGGGGCGGCGGATCGGCATGCTGGCCACCTTCGGCCCCAGCGTCGCCGGCATGGAAGACGAGTTCCGCCAGCTGGCCGGGCTGCGCAGCGTGCCCGCGCATATCGAGACGATCTGCGTCGAGGGGGCGATGCCGGCGCTCAGGGCCGGCGACGGCGCCGCGCATGACCGGCTCCTCGCCGAGGCGGCGCCGCGCTTCGCCCAATGCGACGCGGTGCTGCTCGCGCATTTCTCGACCGCGCGTGCCGAGGCGGCGGTGCGCTCTGCGTTATCCTGCCCGGTGCTGACCGCCCCGGGTGCCGCCGTAGAAAGGCTCAAATCGCTGGTCGTCTGAAGGAGAGAAAAATGGAACAGCGAGTGGCGCTCGTCACCGGCGGGCTGCGCGGTCTGGGGCGCGCGATGACGTTCGGCCTCGCGCGGGCCGGGCACATTGTCGCCGCGGTCGGGCACATCGCCGAGGATGTCGCCGAAGTCGAGGCGGCGGCGGGCACGCTCGGCAACACCGGCGGGGCGGTGTGGCCGCTGG
>DATCQF010000047.1:0-1686 GCA_036569735.1 Allostellaceae bacterium
CGGCGGAGCCGTGGTCGCTGACCAGCTTGCGGGAGAAGTTGATCAAGATTGGCGCCAAGGTGGTTAGCCCGAATAATTCACTGGGCTGCGTGATGAGGGCGGCGGGAGCGACATAACCTGTTGGATTCGTGTATGATTTGGTTGCTGAAGCCGGATCAACCGAAACCACGGAGTTCGCGCCCGCCATGGACGATGCTACGGGGATTCTGCCGGGTTTGCCATCGGTGATGGGCAAGCCGGTGTATGTGGCTTTCGACGGTGGCCGGATGACTTCGGACGCCGGGATATTGCTGCTGGCGGGGATCGAGCAACGGCTCGGCATCGCCGAGCGACTGGCCGACTGCATCGAGGACCCGCGCGCGCCCGAGCGGGTGCGGCACGGGCTGGCGGAGATGATCCGCTATCGGGCGCTGCTGATCGCGGCGGGCTATCCCGACGCCAACGACTGCGACGCGCTCAAAACCGATCCGGCGTTCAAGATGGCGGTCGGGCGGCTGCCCGAGAGCGGCGCCGATCTGTGCTCGCAACCGACCATCAGCCGGCTGGAGAATCTGCCCGGCGCAGTCGCACTCAAGCGGATGATGGCGGCGATGGTCGACTTGTTCTGCGACAGCTTCGAGGAGGTTCCCCGGCGCATCGTGCTCGATATCGACGACACCGAGGACCGGGTCCACGGCGGCCAGCAGCTCGCGCTGTTCAATGCCTATTACGACAGCCGCTGCTTCCAGCCGATCCACATCTACGAAGCCGTCACGGCCAAGCCGGTGGCGATCATCCTGCGCCCCGGCAAGACCCCGGACGGCGCCGAGGTCACACTGGTGCTGCGCCATGTCATCGGCCATATCCGCGCCCGCTGGCCGGCGGTCGACATCGTGGTGCGCGGCGACAGCCATTACGCGCGACCCGAGGCAATGGCGTGGTGCGAACGCAAGCGCGTCGGCTATGTCTTCGGCCTCGCCGGCAACGCGGTGCTGCTGCGCCGGGTCGGCGATCTCGCCGAGGATGCCGCGGTGGGGCGGATCGACGGCGAGGCCGACAAGGTCCGCCGCTACGGCGAATTCTGCTACGCCGCCGCAAGCTGGAAAGTCGAGCGCCGCGTCATCGCCCGCGTCGAGGCCGGACCCCAGGGAGCCGACAGCCGCTTTATCGTCACCAACTTGGCGGGTCTGCCCAAATCGCTCTACGAGAAGGTCTACTGCGCCAGAGGGCAGGCCGAAAACCTGATCAAGGCGCATAAGCTCCACCTCGCCTCCGACCGCACCTCGTGCACCAAGGCCACCGCCAACCAGTTCCGCCTCTTGATCCACACCGCCGCCTACTGGCTGATGCTCGGTCTGCGCGGACTGGCGCCCCGCACATCCTTCTGGCGCGAGGCCCAGTTCGACACGATCCGCCTGTGCCTGATCAAGGTCGCCGGGCGGGTCACCGAGATGGTCACCCGCATCAAGATCGCCCTGCCGACCGCCTATCCCTACCAGGCCGGCTTCGCCGATCTCGCCGGCCGCCTCGCCAAGCTGCCGCCGTAAGCAACGGGGCGGTGTGCCCCACAAAAACTCTCGGCGCAACCTCAAACCCCGATCATCAGCGTCATCGACGCCACCAAAAACTACGTCCACAGCCCGCCGCTACGCCGCAAGTCCGTGCGCCTCATGAATGATCCGGGCTAAAACCAGCGCGGCGCAATAT
>DATCQF010000048.1:0-2088 GCA_036569735.1 Allostellaceae bacterium
ATCGTAGGGTGGGTTGAGCGCCGCGAAACCCACCCTGCCGGCAATCGTGTGACGGTGGGTTTCGCGCCGCTCAACCCACCCTACGGGCTGGTCTACTAGGGCTGGTCTACCGGCCGCTAATTAGGGTCGCGGCCCTGGCGGAGCATACTCGACCGGTGGCGATTCATACCCGGCCGGTGGCGGCGCGTAAGCCGGCGGCGTACTCGCCGCGCCAGCAGTCGCGCCTACGCCCCCACCCACTGCCGCGCCTACTGCCGCACCGGGGGCGCAGCCAATCGGGATCGTCACGATGCACCCGATAACGGCGCCGGTGGCCGCGCCGTTCGTGCCGCCTGCCAGGGCATTTGCTGCCGGATCGGGAGACTGTGCAAAAGCCGGGACGCTTGCTGCCATACCTATAAGAAGTGCGATAGCGCTGATTGCTTTCATCATCCTCGCCTCGTTAAATCTCCGGGCGCGCTTATTTTCACGCTCGGCCCAACAATTTGGTCTTATATACCGGAACACCTCTGTGAGCGCATCGATCCCGACGATTTCATTAACAACAATGCAGGTTTATCTTGGCGCAGGTCACGGCAGCCGTTCCCACACGGGAATTGTGTCGTCCGCTGCTCGCAATGGCGACCGATTTGCGCTACCTCTTGAGCAAATCCCCCTTCTACGGAGAGGCAGATCATGGGCATTGTCGTTGCGGTAATGGCGCAAGGCATGATGGGATCAGGGGTAGGCAAGCGGCTCCATGAGAGCGGCGCCGAGGTGCGCACCCTCCTCAGCGGGCGCAGCGCCGAGAGCGCCGAGCGGGCTCGCGCCGCCGGGATGAAACCGATGGCCGACGAGAAATCGCTGCTCGATGGCGCCGATTTCTTCCTGTCGATTCTGCCGCCGGGCGAAGCCGAAAACCTCGCGCGGCGCCTCGCGCCGACGCTCACGGCGCTCGCGAAAAAGCCGATCTATGTCGATTGCAACGCGGTCAGCCCGCAGACCGCCGAGCGCGTCGCCGCGATCATCGAGCCGACCGGCGCCAGGTTTGTCGACGGCGGCATCATCGGCGGCCCGCCGCGGCCCGGCTACAGCCCGGCGATCTACGCCTCGGGCGCATCGGTCGGCGAGACCGCGGTGCTGCGCGACTGGGGGATCAACTGGCGGGTGATCGACGGTCCGGTAGGCGCCGCCTCGGGGCTCAAGATGTCCTATGCCGGGATCACCAAGGGGATCACCGCCCTGGGGTCGGCGATGATGCTCGGCGCCGCCCGCTTTGGTTGCGCCGAGGCGCTGGTCGCGGAATTGTCGTCGAGCCAGCCGCACATCCTCAAATTTCTGGGCACCACCATTCCGCGGATGTACGACAAGGCCTACCGCTATGTCGCCGAGATGGAGGAAATCTCGGATTTTCACGGCTCGGCCAAGCCCGCCGCCGACATCTACGCCGCGATCGCCCGGCATTACGAATTTCTCGCCGCGGCCGAGGCGGAAGCGAGCCCCGGCCCCGACAACGCCGTCAAGACTCTCGACCGGGTGCTCGGGCGGTAACCCGAAACCATCCTCCACCACGGCCGGACACCATTCGGAGGGCGTGATGAGCGTGTTGCGCGGAAGTTGCCTTTGCGGCGGGGTCAAATTCGAGATTACCGGACCGCTGCTGCGCCCGCTGAACTGCCATTGCGTATTCTGCCGCAAGCAGCACGGGGCTGCATTCCGCAGCCGCGCACGAATCCGCCGGACCGACTTCCGGTGGGTTAGCGGCGAGGATTTGCTGAGCTGGTATGAGGCGACCCCCGGCTACCGCCGGGGTTTTTGCCGGGTTTGCGGCTCGCCTGTGTTGAACCGGGCGGAATCGCATTCGCCGTTGGCGCAGGCACAGCCGCAGACGCTCGACGAGTTCGGTATCGCGTTGGGCACCCTCGACGACGACCCGGGAGTCCGGCCGGAGAACCACAGCTTTGTGCGCAGCAAGGCACCGTGGTTCGAGATCACCGACAACCTGCCTCAATACGAAGGATATCCGCCGCTCAGATAGCACCGTCGCCACAAAGTGCCGCGCCGGCGTCAAGCTCGTCCCCTCGCCCCCATCGGGGGAGAGGGTTAGGG
>DATCQF010000049.1:0-2663 GCA_036569735.1 Allostellaceae bacterium
TCGGCAGGTTGTAGAGCTCTTCGAGCGCGGCGAGGAGGCGTTTGCCCAGCTGCGCCGAGCGTTCGACGAGGCCCTCCTCCTCGATGATCTCGACATTGCGTACGCCGACCGCGCAGCACACCGGGTGGCCGCTATAGGTCGCGGCATGCATGTAGCGGCGGTCGAGCGGCGCCGTGAGGATGGCGTCGTGGATCTGTTTCGACAGGATGATCCCGCCCAGCGGCAGATAGCCGCTGGTCACCCCCTTGGCGAACGAGACGATGTCGGGTTCGACCCCCCAATGCCCCAGCGCGAACCACCGCCCGGTGCGGCCGAACCCGGTGATCACCTCGTCGGCGATCAGCAGCACCTCGTACTTGTCGCAGATCTCGCGCAGCTTGGGGAAATAGGTTGCCGGCGGCACGATGACCCCGCCGGCCCCCATCACCGGCTCGGCGATGACCGCCGCCACGGTGTCCGGCCCTTCGGCCAGTATCGCCTTCTCGACCGCCTCGGCGGCGCCCAACCCGGGCTCCGAATTGCCCTGCCAGCGATAGGCGTAGGGCGGCGCAACCTGGACGAAGCCCGGCACCATCGGGCCGAACATCTTGTGGTAGGCTTCCATTCCGGTCGCGCTCATCGCCGCCATCGTGACGCCGTGATAGGCGTGCTGGCGCGAGATGAATTTGGTCTTGTTGGGCTTGTCCTTGATTTTCCAGTAGAACCGCGCGGTCTTGAACGCCGACTCGTTCGATTCCGCGCCCGCCGTCGTGTAGTACACCGCCGAACTATTCGGATACGCGTGGCCGACGATCTTCTCGGCGAGGCGGACCGCCGGCTCGTTGGTCGCGCCGACATAGGCCGAACTGTAGGCGATTTTGCGCATCTGCGCGGCGGCGGCATCGGCCAACACGCCGCGGCCATGCCCGACATTGACGTTCCAGAGGCCGGCGAGGCCGTCGATCACGTCGCGCCCGTCGGCGAGGTGCAGCATCGCGCCCACGCCGCTGTCGACGATCAGCGGCGCCTTGTGATCCTCGGGATGGTGCAGCGGATGCACCAGAAAACGCCGGTCGCTCTCGAGCAGTTCGGTCGTGCCGTCCATCGGGTTCTCCCGCAGCATGACGATGACGAAGTGCAAGCAACGTAAACGCCAGCACGGCATCGCGGCAATCCCTCGCGCGGCCCCGCATTGTCAAGGCCGTCAGCCTGGGCATAATCGCGGCACAGAACCGCGGATGGAGAACCGCTGATGGCTGCCGGTGAACTGAGAGATCGGTACCTCGAACTTCTGATCCGCGTGCTGGCAAACACGATCTATGAAGACCCACCGAAGGACCCGGTCCACCCGCCCGTCTACAATCCGCAGACGCGCAAAGCGGGCGGGGATTGGCCGGAACGCGCGCACACGATGGTGGGGCTGACCCGGCTGGAGTGATTATCGGCAACGCGAAGGGATCACAGCGACACTGGTTGCGATCGACTGGACTGCGGTCTTCTGGCGCAAGCCGGCCGAACCTCAGCGGTTGGGCGGTCGAGGGGGTAGATCGGGCGGCGTACGTTGGTGAAGGTGAGCTCGCCGTAATCCGAGGTGCACACCCCCATTCCGGCGCATTCGACGACCGCCTTGGCCGCGGCCCCGAGCCCGGCGCGCCAATGGATGCGGCTTTTGAGCATGACATAGCGCTTTTGCATCGGGTCGATCCCGAGGGCGACGAGGCAATTGAGGTCGCTTGGCTCGACATGGCGCGATATGAGGGCGATCTCGACCTTGCCGGTATCGAGGACGACGCTCGGCCCCATGTCCACGAGGACGCCGCGCCCCATCGGCCCCTTGTTGCGGAAGCGCCCGTTGGAGATCGTCTTGACCGTGCCGGTGACGGTCAGCGGGCGGCTGTCGCCAGGGATCGCCGGCATCGCAAGCTTGCCGCCGATCGCCAGCGCGATTTCGCTGCCGATGCCGGCGGCGATCGCCTGCTGCACTGCCTCGGGATCGTAGATCGCGAAGGCCGCGACATTGTCGAGCCCCTCCTTGAGGATCGCGGCAAGCACCGCGGTCGTGTCCATCGTCCCGCCCGAGGCGCAATTGTCGTAATGGTCCAAGAGCACGATCGGGCCTTCGCCCGCGGCGGGCGCTTCGATCGCCTTGGCCCGCGCCAGGGATTGTTCGAGCGGCTCCAGCCGGTAGACAAAGTCCTCGCGCCCGGCCCACGCCTCGTTCAGCAACTCGTCGCGCAGCCGCTCCGCCAGCGCCCGGTCGCCGTCGGTCACCACGACGGCGGAGAGCCCGGCATTCCGGATGTCGGCATGCGGAAATCCGGTGAAGAGGCTCGCGGCCAATGCTCCCTCGGTAGTCATCGCCGCGCAACGCGCCTGCAATTGGTGGTTCGGGTGATCGTCCGAGCCCTGGCGCATGACATGCGGCAGCATCGGCACATTGCCCCACGCCATCACCGGATGCACCGCGCCGCGCATCGCCATCAGCAGAATTTCGCCGGCGCGGTGGGCGGTGTCGTAGGTGTCGATATGCGGATAGGTGCGGTATCCGGCGACCACCGTCGCATTGTCGATCATCGCATCGTAGAGGTTGGCGTGCATGTCGTAGGCGACCGCGATCGGGGTCTTCGCATCGATCGCGCGGATGCGGCGGAGGAGCTCGCCCTCGCCGTCCTCGAGGCTCTCGG
>DATCQF010000050.1:0-10563 GCA_036569735.1 Allostellaceae bacterium
CGTCGAGCCCCTGCGATTTGGCGCGCCCGCCGGCGGCGCGGATCCGCCCGGCGGTGGCCTCGGCCGCTGCCGCGTCGATGTCGGTGACGAGGACCGCCGCGCCCTCGCGCGCCAGGGCTTCGGCCCCGGCGCCGCCGATGCCGCCGCCGGCTCCCGCGACCAGCGCCACCTTGCCGTCGACCCGGCCCATGCCGACCTCCCCGCCCGTGATGCCCGGCACTATAGCCGCGCCGCGCCGGCGGGCGACAGTGTTCCCCGTCGCCGGGCGTGTCCCGGCCATCCGCGTCTCTCGGCGGCGTTTAATTAACAAGTAAAAAACGTATTTAAACTTTATTGCGGCAATCAGACATGTATATTGTAGGGTGCGGCTGACCCGAACGGAGCCGGCGATGCACATCCACGTCATCCACGAAAACGCGGCCTGGCTGGAGCCGCTGGCGCGCGCGCTCGATGCCGAGCATCTGCCGTGGCGCGACTGGTTTCTCGATTCCGGCGTCTTCGACCTGTCGGCGGCGCCGCCCGAGGGCGTCTTCTACAACCGGATGAGCGCATCGTCGCACACCCGCGACCACCGCTATGCCGCCGAATTGACCGCGTCGGTGCTGGCCTGGCTCGCCGGGCATGGGCGGCGGATCGTCAACGGGCCGCGCGCGCTCGACCTCGAGATTTCGAAGGCCCGGCAATACGCCGCGCTCGAGGCCGCCGGCATTGCCACCCCGAAAACCGTGCTGGTCGCCGGTCAGGACCAGATCGTCGCCGCCGCGCAGCGCCATTTCGCGGGCGGCCCGGTGATCCTCAAGCCGAACCGCGGCGGCAAGGGGCTCGGGGTCCGCCTGTTCCACACCGGCGAGGCGCTCAGCGCCTACCTCGACAGCGCCGATTACGAGAAGCCGGTCGACGGAATCCATTTGTTGCAGCAATACGTCCGCGCATCGGTGCCGCTGATCACCCGCGCCGAGTTCATCGGCGGCCGGTTTCTCTATGCCGTCGAGGTCGACACGTCGCAGGGGTTCGAGTTGTGCCCGGCCGATTCCTGCGCGGTCGACGACGCGTTCTGCCCGGCCGGCGAAGAAGGTGATGGCGCGCCGCGCGCGATGTTCACGATCATCGCCGACATCGATCCCGGGCTGAAACAGCGCTACGAGGCCTTTCTCGCCGCCAACGGCATCGAGGTCGCCGGGATCGAGTTCATCCGCGACAGCGCCGGCGCCGTCTATACCTACGACGTCAACACCAACACCAACTACAACCCCGACGCCGAAGCCCGCGCCGGCCGCTCGGCGATGACCGCCCTCGCCCGCTTTCTCGGCGCCGAACTCGCCCGGGTTTCAGAGCGGCGCGACGCGGCGGAATAGCGGTAGGGCGGAAAAGCACAGCGTATTCCGCCATCTCGGAGCGGAGGCGCGGGAGGTTGGCGGAATGCGCTCCGCTTTTCCGCCCTACGCTCGCTGTTCGGATGCTTGGCGCCGGGAGCGAGCGCTCTTTACCTGACCGTAGCTGTCTCTTCACCGCGGGGATCTCTGAACCGATGAACCTCCGTAACGTCATCGTTTCCGACGCGCTCAAATATGGCGGCTACCGCCTCTATTTTCATTGAATATAACTTTTTGTTTTTCTTGGTGTCCGATGTGAAAAGGATTTCACACAATCGGCCTTGATCTTCCATACATGGCACGAAGATAAAGCTGTGGATTATCTGGCCACAGATGAAACCAAGGTCCCGTGATTCATGACATCTCGTTTCGAGATCATAGAGCTCATCGATCCGATGATTATTTCTCCAATTGACGCAGCGCAGATTGGGATACCAGCACAATTGAACCTGCATCAATTTTGTGGCATCGGTGAGCTTAGTAACTGTCTCACATAGTTTTCGAACTGAATAGAAGCCGATGAAGATATCTCGCTCGAATTGAGCAAGGTCCTCGTCGCTCAATGAGTCGGTAGCCATGTAGGCACGCAGCCGGGCGGCTGTCGCAAGGAGGTCCTTTTTCCAGGGCGAGCTTTCCCAAATCATCGGTCTCGACTATCCCTTACGTCTGCTTGAAGCAGCGGTTGGCGTTGTCCCAGAACAGCTTTTGCCGGAGCGCCGGGGTGATGCTCGACCAGTCCATGATCTTGTCGACCGAGTCGGGGAACCAGCTCTCGTAGTGCGGGTAGTCGGAGGCGTACATCAGGACGCCGTCGCCGAGGGCCTGCGTCACCATCTGGAACATCGGCTCGTGCTCGTGCGCCTCGATGTTGCAGAACACCCGGCCCGCCGCGAACTGCTCGCTCGGCAGCATTTTGAGGGGCGCGGTGCGGCCGACATAACTGACCTGCTCGTCCATCCGGCGCACCCAGAAGGGGAGCCAGCCGAAGCCGCATTCGAGGACCGCGAGACGCAATCCGGGATGGCGGTCGAGCACGCCGCCTGCGAGAAACCCGGCCATGAAGCGCATCGCGCCCCACGGGTGCGAGCAGAGGCGCGCCATGTACACATTGTCCCACATGTCGCGGTAGCCCGGGAAATAGGGCGGGTTCCAGGCGAAGCTGTGATGCGCGATCGCCAAATCGTGCTCCTCGGCGGCCTGCCAGATCGGTTCGAGATCGGGGTGATCGACCGGCCGGTCGTTGTCCAGGAGCGGCTGCACCGCGACCGCCCATTTCGAGTTGCCCCATTCGCGGATCTCGCGCACCGCCTCCTCGACATTGCGGGTCGAGGCGACGATCGGGCCCTTCAGGCGATCCGGCGACACCCCGCAGAAATCGTGCATGTGGCGGTGGTAGGCGCGGATCAGCGCAACCTCGATCGAGACGTCGGGGTGGCCGATAACGGCGGTCCACGCCGAGGGAATGAGGAAATGCCGGTCGGCGCCCTCGATATCCATGTCGTGGATCCGGTTGGCGGCGTTGTCGTCCTGAACACCCGGGCTCGGGCGCAGCTTGCCGCGCCACACCCGCCCGTCGCGCGAGCCCTTGCGGGGCTCGGCCTCGCCCAGGGTGCGCTCGTAGATCTTCTGGTCGAAGCGGTAGATGTGGCGCTCGCCGCCGCCCGCTTCGCGCGACTGGATGGCGACCTTATAGGGCGCGAGCTCGGGCAGACGCGGGCGGAAGCTCGGATCGACATACTTGTCGAGCACCTCGGAACCGGGATTGATGTGGGTGTCGACGTCGTAGACGCGAATTCCGTTTTTCATCCCTCGTCTCCCCGATGCGCAAGGCTTCGCTATCGCACGGCGGGGCCGCCTTTGCCTACCAAATTTGCCGCGTTTCGAGCCGCTGCCGGGACCCGGTCACCGGAGGCGCGGACCGGCTTTCTCTTTAAATCGCGCAGCGCTTCGCCTATCCTTGTCGGGTTCGCGGGTGTAGCTCAATGGCAGAGCAGAAGCTTCCCAAGCTTACGACGAGGGTTCGATTCCCTTCACCCGCTCCAGTCGCTCCCGACTCCCTTCACCCGCTCCAGTCGCTCTCGACCGGGGTCGGCCAGCAGCCCTTTAGGGGCGAACAGGGCATCCAATGAACCACGATACCGGGCCGATCATCGAATACCTCGAGCGCTCGCGCGATGTGGTCGAGGCGGCAATCGGCGACAAGCGGCTGATCGAGACGACCCTCGCGGTCGTCGAGCGGATCAGCGCCGCGCTCGGTGCCGGGCACAAACTGCTGCTCGCCGGCAATGGCGGCAGCGCGGCCGACGCGCAGCATATCGCCGGCGAGTTCCTGTCGCGGCTCAATTACGACCGCGCCCCCGCGGCGGCGATCGCGCTGACCACGGACAGCTCGGTGTTGACCGCGATCGGCAACGATTACGGGTATGAGTGCGTATTCGAGCGCCAGGTGCAAGGGCTCGGGCGTCCGGGCGATGTATTGATCGCGATCTCCACCTCGGGGCGCTCGCCGAATATCTTGAAGGCGATCGCCGCGGCGCGAGCGAAGGGGCTCCTGGTGATCGGCTTCACCGGGAAAAGCGGCGGCGACATGGCCCCCGAATGCGATCTGTGCCTCTTTGCGCCATCGGATTCGACGGTGCTGATCCAGCAACTCCACATCACGCTCGGGCACATCGTCTGCGGGCTCGTCGAGGAGCGGCTGTTCCCCAGGGCCGGCGCGAAAGCGCCCGTTTCTGCCGTTGCGGACTGATCGACCATCCGCCCGATTCGGCCCGCCGGGAGACACCGGGCGCCGCGGACCCGGGTGGCCACGCCCTAACCGGCGGCGCCGGGTGCCGATCGCGGATATTCTTTCGTCGATATTGGCAACCTGATCGGAATGCGGAAGAGTGACTGGATGACGCCGCGGAACATCAGCGCTCCTCAGGTGCGCCCTGGGCATGTGAGCCCCGGGGCGGCGGGCCGTGACGGCGCCGCGGATCGGACGCTCCTCGTCAGGCGAATGCCTGGGGAACTCGGGTTCAGCCCGCCAGCGAATTTGCGGGCGACCCGCGGCCGGCACCCTTCCGCAGCTTGGCTGATTGTGTGAAGGTAAGCGAACTTCGGTTGATTGGGGATTGAATGGACGAGGGCAGCACATTTCCTCGCCCGGTGACGCAGAACTGGGCCTGGGAAACTCAGGTGACGCCGGTCGGCTCCGCGCGGGGCACTGGCGGGCGTGCAACATTCGTCACGATAACCACCCCCGATCGAGCGGCGCAAAGCCGCGTTTTTGCCCGCTCCGCACGCGCGTGCCATCCCGACACAAGGCTGGTCGTGCTCGCTCTCGAAACCAACGGGCAGCCGCCGGTGTTCGAGGATCTGTTCGATCTTGTGATCTCGGCCGAAGAACTGTCGCTCGGCTGCCTTGCCGACATGCGGTTCCGCTATTCGACGGCCGAACTTTGCTTTGCGTTGAAGCCGTGGGTCATTCGGCATCTTTTGGAGAAATTCCCGGACGAGGCGATTTATTATTTTGATTCGGACATCGAGATTTTTACGCCTTTGGCCGAAGTCGAGGCCGCGCTGGCCCACGGCGCCAACCTTGTGTTGACCCCCCACATCCTGCAGCCCGCGCCCGATCAGCACAGCGAAGAGGCGCTGCTGCGCTCGGGCTCGCTGAACGCCGGGTTCATTGCCGTCGCCCCGACGTCGCAGGGGCACGGTTTTGTGGCCTGGTGGGGCGAACGGCTCAGAACCGGTTGCACCCTCGAAGCCACGTGCGGCGACCAGAAATGGCTCGAGCTGGTGCCCTCGATCTGCGACGGCGTCGCGATCTTGCGGCATCCGGGCTACAATTTCGCGTGCTGGAACGCGCACGAACGCCCGCTGAGCTGCCCCGGGGGGGCATGGAGCGCGGCGGGCCGGCCCTTGCGTTTTGTGCATTACACCAAATGGAATTTGCGGGAGCAGGATTGGGAGCAGTACCTCGCCCGGTATTTTCGCCGCGAATACCAGGAATTCGCCGGGCTTTTCGCCGATTATCAAAAAAAGGTACGCGCGGAGGGCCGCTTCGGCGAGCCGCTCCCGCGCGGGGTTTACGGCTTGGTGCGCGCGCCCTGCGGAACACCGGTTCCAGATTTGGTTCGCGGCGCCTATGCCCGGCATGGGCCGACGGTCGATGGTCCTGCTTCCGAGGTGTTTGCCCGCGCCGTTTGTGTCCTCAATGCGCCGAGCCCAGGCCGCGCGGATCTGCCCGGCCTGCCGATCACCATTCTTTACGATGAGATTTGGCAGCGCCACCCCGCCCTGAGGTATCGCTTCGACATCGACCAGAGGGACGGTCGCCTGGCCTATCTG
Source organism: Allostellaceae bacterium (assembly GCA_036569735.1). GTDB lineage: Bacteria > Pseudomonadota > Alphaproteobacteria > ATCC43930 > CGMCC-115725 > DATARH01. The sequence goes on from DATCQF010000050.1 coordinate 5,712, forward strand.
CGCTGGCTTGTCGAGTTCGGCGTGGCCGAGCTTGGGATCCCGGCCGCATTTGCGGCGCCCCCGCGCGCGGCCGGGGAAGGCGAGACGGTTGGACAGCCCGGGGTCGGCAACATCTCGCCAGCGCCGCCCCCTTCCATCGGTGACCCCGGCGCCGATCCCGGCTGGCCCCGGCTGCTGGCATCGCCGGATATGCCGGACCCGAGCGCCGCATTGGTCGAGTGGCTGCCGGTCATGAAGGTCGGGCCCGCCGGCGAACGCAACCATGCCGGAATCTGCGCGAAGCCGGGACAGCCCGGCCACCTGGTCTATGGCCCTTATGTAAAGCTCGGCGCCGGCGATTATCGCGTGCGGGTGCGCTGGAGCGCCGGACAGCCGTCGCGCACATTTCCCCGCTTCCAGCCGGTTGCGACGATCGAGGTATATCGCGTAACGGCAAGACCTATCTGGCCCAGCGGCAATTGCGGGTCGAGGATTACGTCGGCCCGGAGCACGAGCTCTCGTTTCACGTTGCCGGAAGATCGTCGCCGGCATTGCCGATCGAGGTCCGGGTGTGGACCAGCGGCGCGGTACCGTTGACCCTGTCGTCGATCACCGTCGAGCGGATCGCGGCGCCCGCAAAGACCGCAATGACCGGCTGAAGCCGGTGGCGGCCGGAATAGCCTCGCCCGCCGTCCGTTCTTGTCTCGGACCGCCGCTCTTGGCCTGATCTGATTGACGCCGGCACCATCCCGCACCGCAGAGCCCCGGGATGAATGCGACCTCCGAGACGCGTTTTGCCGCTTTCCGCGGCGCGCATGTGATGATCACCGGCGGCGTCGGCCTCATCGGTTCGGCGCTGGCGCGGCGTCTGGTGGCGCTCGGCGCCGAATTGCTGCTGGTCGACAGCATGGTCCCCGAGGCCGGCGGCAATTTCGCGAACATCGCCGACATAAGCGAGAGGGTGCAGCTCACCATCGCCGATATCCGCGACACGGCGGCGCTGCGCGACCTGCTTGGGGGCCAGGATTTCCTGTTCGACCTCGCCGGCCAGACCAGCCACCTCGATTCGATGAATGCGCCGGAGCACGATCTGGCGGTCAATTGCACGGCGCAATTGCAGCTCCTCGAACTGTGCCGGGCGGTGGTCCCCGGAGTCACGATCGTCCATGCCGGCACCCGCCAGATCTATGGCCGGCCGCGTTACCTGCCGGTCGATGAGGAGCACCCGCTGCGCCCGGCCGATGTCAACGGCGTCAACAAGATGGCGGGCGAGGCGTATCACCTGTTGTTTCACGATGTGTATGGCATCGACACCCGCTCCTTGCGCCTGACCAACGTTTACGGGCCGGGCATGCGGATCAAGGACGCGCGGCAGAATTTCCTCGGGATCTGGCTGCGCCGCGCGCTCGACGGCGCCGCCTTCGAGGTGTGGGGCGGCGAGCAGCGCCGCGATCTCCTCTATGTCGAGGATGCCGTCGAGGCGTTTCTGTTGGCGGCCGTGACGCGGGACACCGCGGGCCTCGCGCTCAATGTCGGCGGCGGGGAGCCCTATAGCCTGCTCGCCTTGGCCGACGCGCTGATCCGCGCCAATGGCGGCGGCGCCTTCGAGCACCGTGAGTTCCCGGCCGAGCGCAAGGCCATCGACATCGGCGATTTCGTCAGCGACGACCGCCGCTTCCGCGGGCTGACCGGGTGGGCGCCGCGCACCGGCCTCGACGACGGCCTCACCCGCTCGCTCGAATATTACCGCCGCCATCTGGCGAGCTATGTCTGAGAAACCGATGACCGAATTACCGATCCCGCAGACCGATCCGCGCGCCGGCTACCTCGAAGAGAGGGCGGCGATCGACGCCGCGATTGCCCGGGTGCTGGCGAGCGGCCAATACATCCTGGGGCGCGAGGTCGAGGCGTTCGAAGCCGAATTCGCCGCCTGGCTCGGCGTCGGCCACGCGGTCGGCGTCGGCAGCGGCACCGATGCGCTCGAACTGGCGCTGCGCGCCTGCGGCATCGGCCAGGGGAGCGGGACCGGGCAGCTGGTGTTCACGGTGTCGCACACCGCGGTCGCGACCGTCGCCGCGATCGAGCGCGCCGGGGCGGTTCCGGTGCTGGTCGACATCGAGCCCGGCGGCTTTACGATGGATCCCGCGGCGCTCGAAGCGGCCCTGTCCGACCCGCCGCCCGGCCGGCCGGCCGCGATCCTGCCGGTGCATCTCTATGGCGAGCCGGCCGATCTCGCGCCGATCATGACACTCGCGCGCCGGCATGGCCTCTACGTCATCGAGGATTGCGCGCAGAGCCACGGCGCGGCCTACCGCGGGGCGCCGGCCGGGAGCTTTGGCGACATCGCCTGCTTCAGCTTTTACCCGACCAAGAACCTGGGTGCGCTGGGCGATGCGGGGATGACCGCGACCGACGATGCCGACCTCGCCGTCGCGCTGCGCGAGATCCGCGAATATGGCTGGCGCGACCGCTATGTCAGCGCCCGCATCGGCATCAACACGCGGCTCGACCCGCTGCAGGCGGGGGTTCTCGGCGCGAGGCTGCCGCATCTCGCCGCCGACAATGCGCGCCGCATGGCAATCGCCGCGCGCTATGACCAGGGCCTCGCCGGCCTGCCGCTCGACCTGCCGCGGCGCCGCGCCGAATGCAGCCACGTCTTTCACCAATACGTGATCCGCACCCCCCAGCGCGACGGGTTGCGCGAGCACCTGCGCGCCGCGCAGATCGGCAGCGGCATCCATTATCCGGTCCCGGTGCATCTCCAGCCGGCATACGAGGGCCGCCTCGCCGAATACCCCGCCGGCCTCCCGCAAACCACCCGCGCCATGCGGGAAATCCTCAGCCTGCCGATCTACCCGCAACTCGCCCCCGACGCCGCCGACCGCGTGATCCGCGAGGTCCGCCGCTTTTTCGAATAGCGCCGCACTCTACATGCGTCTTGCGCGCGGCGTTTGGTACAGTGCGCGCGGTTTCGATTGGAGGGCGGGCAATGACGATCCACGAGGCGGTGTCCGGGACGGCGGTCGAGGCCTGGGACAAGCGGTGGGCGACCGCGGAGGGCCGCGCCGATTGGCTCGATCCGCATCCCGCGGTCGTCGCGATCCTGCCGGAGCTGGCGGCGCGCGGCGCGAAACGAGCACTCGACCTCGGCTGCGGCGTCGGCCGGCACGCGCTGCTCCTCGCCGAGCACGGCCTCTCGGTCGAAGCGCTCGACGGCAGCCCGGCCGGTCTTGCGGTATTGCGCGAGACGGCCGCCGCGCGCGGCCTGAAGCTCGGCCTCCACGAGGGCCTGGCCGACGCGCTGCAGTTCCCCGACGCAAGCTTCGATTACGTCCTGTCGTGGAACGTGATCCATCACGGGACGCTCGGCGATCTCGGGCGCCGGTTCGGCGAGATCTGGCGGGTCCTGAAGCCGGGCGGGTTGCTGCAGGCGACGGTCCTTTCCACCCGCGATGCGAATTACGGCATCGGCCGCGCCATCGCCCCGGGCACCTTCGTCAGGGACCGGAACGAGGAAAAGGGCCACCCACACTGCTATTGCGACGCCCCGACGCTCCTCGGCCTGCTCGCCGGCTTCGAACTGCTCACCCTCAGCCGCCAACTGCAAGAGCGCCGCCCCGGCTCCCACCACTGGCACATCATCGCCGAACGCCGCGAGGGGTAGGGCGAAATCCGCTACTCCCCACGCCGTGGCAATCCCGTGATCGCCCTACGCTGATTCCGGTGGGGCTCTACCCAGGGCCCGGTTTGGCCGATTTTGCGTAAAACTCGGCGTGGCGCTGGCGGCGCCGCTCCTCCTCGCGCGCCGCGAGCGTGGGGATGAAGGAATTGGCCATCTGCGACAGGGTGAGCGCCTCGTCCGGGGTGATTGCGCCGCTGGCCGCTGCCGCCACGACCGCCGCCATCGCGCTGACCAGATCGGCCGCGCTGTCGATCGGCGGCAGGGCGAGCTCGACCGGCCGCCCGCGGCGAGGGGCCAGGACGCGGTCGAGACACAGTCGCAGCGCCGCCGCATCGCCGGCCAGCGCGAGTTCGACCGCCTTCCGGGTCAGCCCCTCGGCCTCGCCGTCGAGCAGCAGCAGGGCGGCCCGTGTCGTCGGGTTGGGGATGCCGCGCGTCCGCCCAATGGGGTTGCCGGACCGCCCTTTGCGGAACCGCCCGCGCCGGTCGCGCCCCACCTGTTCCACCTGATCTTGCAGGTCCACATCAGGCATCGCCCGCCCCTCCTCCTCCACCGCGCCCGCCGCCGAACGCCGAAACGAGGCGGAGAATACGATACGATTATGGCAATTTTACCGTTCATATCTTCGCAAGGCAGGTGCGCGAGAAGCCCAGTTCTCGCATCCGCGCGCGATCAAGGTCAGCCCCGCGCGCGGCGACCCGCGCGGCAAAGTATCCCCCCCGGCCTGCCCCCCGCAAAACCATGTCAAAGCGACTGTCCGAGCGGCGAGAGCTTGAAGGTTAAGGCGACGACTTTGGAATTATTCCCGAAAATTTATCATAATGGCGCTTATGCGGCGGAGAGCGATTTCTAAGCGCACCGACCGGACACAAGATATAGAAAATCTGTAGACTCCGCCGAGGTTAGCATGCTTACATTCACGAACTCAGTAGCGATCCTGATCGGGATGCAGGTCGCAACGCTTGGGTGGAGAATTAATCGCGAGATTGCTGTTGGAGATGAGGGTCGGAAAACGTGGTTTCCAGTTTCCGATATATTGAATTTGATTATGATGGTTTTGTTGATCTTGGGAATAGTGAATCCGATGAAGATGTTATCGGGTGATATAAAACAAACAGTGCTGTCGGTGGGGTTTATAATAATGGGAATGCATCCGATCAATATGATCGCTCATTACCGTCTCATGACTAA
>DATCQF010000051.1:0-3712 GCA_036569735.1 Allostellaceae bacterium
CAGCGGTAGGCCGCCTCGATCCCGCCTTCCAATGGCAAGGAGCCCCAGCGCCCGGACAGCCAGGCATAGCGGATCGAAAACCGGCCCGACGGCTGGTTGACCGCGCCGGCGACGCCGAACACGTTGCGCACGAGGAAGGTGCACCACGGGACGGTCGACTGGTTGACCGCCGCCATCGCCCGCACGCCCTTCCGGATCGTCGCGGTCTTTTCCGCCTCGAGCCCGATGTGGAAGCCCGGGCAGTCGCACAGATAGACGACCGGCAGGTGGAAGGTCTCGGCGAGGTCGACAAAGCGGATGATCTTGTCGCACGCATCGGCGGTCCAGCACCCGCCGTAGAAGAACGGGTCGCTCGCCATCACCGCCACGGGGAGGCCGTCGATCCGGGCGAGCCCGGTGATGATCGGCCGGCCGAACATTTTTCCCATCTCGAAGAACGAGCCCCGGTCGACCACGGCTTCGACGATCGGGCGCATCTTGTAGACCCGGCGGCGCTCGCGCGGGATCACCTCGAAGAGGAACTCCTCGCGCCGCTCGGGGTCGTCGGTCGGCTCGCCGCGCGGCGCTACCTCGTAGACTGATGGTGGGAGGTAGGACAGGAAACGCCGGGCGCAGGCAAAAGCTTCCGCCTCGCTGTCGGCCGCATGGTCGACCGCGCCGCATCGGGTCTGGATCTCCCAGCCGCCCAATTCGAAGCGGTCGAGCTTCTGCTGCCCCAACGCGTTGACCACCGGGGGCCCGGCGACGAAGAGGGCCGAGGTATCCTTGGTCATCACCGAATAATGGCTCGCCGCCATCCGTGCCGCGCCAAGCCCGGCGACTGACCCTAGCCCGAGCGCCACCACCGGCACCAGCCCCAGATTGGTCGTCGTGAAGTAATAGGGCAGGTTGGAGCCGACCCGACCGGGCAGGTTGGCGCGCCCCTGGGTCTCGATCGTCTTGACCGAGCCGCCGCCGCCCGACCCCTCGATGATGCGGATGATCGGCACGCGCAGATCATGCGCCATCTGCTCGGCCATCAACGGCTTCTCGCGGATCGTCGCGTCGGCCGACCCGCCGCGCACCGTGAAATCGTCACCGACCACGACGACCGGCCGCCCGTCGATCTGCGCGCGGCCCATCACGCAATTTGACGGCACCAACTCGGCGAGGCGACCCTCGGCGTCGTACTGCGCGCGCCCGGCGATCGCGCCGATTTCGTGGAAGCTGGTGGGATCGACGAGGCCCTCGATGCGCTCGCGCACGGTGAGCCGGCCGCCCTGATGCTGCCGCGCCACCTTGTCGGCGCCGCCGAGCTGCGCGGCAAGCCGCTCGCGCTCGCGCAATTCGTCGAGTTCCGGCTGCCAGCCCATCACCCTCTCCGACCCCCGCGCGCTGTTGCCCCATACTATCGGGTGATCGGCCCTGGACAAGCCCAAGTGCGTCCTTCGAGACGCCCGCTGCGCAGGCTCGTCAGGATGACGTAAACCTTTAATACCACATATAAAACTTACGTGATCCTGAGGAGCGCTCCGTAAGGAGCGCGTCTCGAAGGACGCAGGTTACTGCAACAGCGACGTTGCTGTGGGGTCAGCGCTCGCGCAGCTTGGGGTCGAGGACGTCGCGCAGCGAGTCGCCGAACAGGTTGATGCCGAACACCGTCAGCATGATCGCCAGGCCCGGAAAGATCGCGATCCACGGCGCCGTCGTCGCGTATTCTTCGGCGCCGCCCTGCAGCATCAGCCCCCAGGCCGGGACCGGCTCCTGCACCCCGAGCCCGAGATAGGAGAGGGCGGCCTCGGCGAGGATCGCCTGCCCGACAAAGGCGGTGATGATCACCAGAAACGGCCCCATCACATTCGGCACCATGTGGCACACGATGATCCGCATATGGCCATAGCCGAGGGCGCGCGCGGCATCGACATAGGGTACCTCGCGGATCGCCAGCGCGGAGGAGCGCACGACCCGGGCGCAGCGCGGGATCAGGGGGATGGTGATCGCGATGATGACGTTCTGCAGCCCGGTCCCGAAGATCGACACCACCGCCAGCGCCATGATGATCAGCGGGAACGACATCACGATATCGAGCAGGCGCTGCAGCCACAAATCGATCTGGCCGCCGAAATAGGCGCTGCCGACCCCGAGCACGAGGCCGCTGATGCCGCCGACCAGGGCCGAGGTCATGCCGACGATAAAGGCGGTGCGCGCGCCGAAAAGGATGCGCGACAAGAGATCGCGCCCGAGCTGGTCGGTGCCGAGCCAATGCGACCAGCTCGGCGCCTCGGTCATCACGGCGAAGTCGTTCGCGGTCGGGCTGTAGGGCGCGATCCAGTCGGCGAAGATGCCGGCGAGCCCGAAAATCATGACCAGCACCATGCCGATCGCGCCGACCGGCTGGCGGCGCAGAAAGTCGAACGAGATCGCGAAGATGCCGCGCGGCGCGAGGCCGTAATCATCCGCGAGGGCGGGAATACCGGTGGGGGTCGGGGCGGCGACAGTCATGGGTCAGCCCTCAGAGGAGGAAACTTAAGCCAAACGGATGCGCGGATCGAGCCAGGCATAGAACAGATCGACGACGAGGTTGCTCAAGACACCGATCGTGACGACCAGGATCACCAGTGCCTGGGTCAGGGTGTAATCCTGGTTTTGCACCGACAGCACCATCAGGCGGCCGATCCCGTTCAGGTTGAACACCTGCTCGGTGACGACGAGGCCGCCGATCAGAAACGCGAACTCGATGCCGATCACGGTGACCACCGGCAGCATCGCGTTCTTCAGCGCATGCCGGTTGATGATCAGCCGGTTGATCAGTCCCTTGGCCCGCGCCGTACGGATGTAGTCCTCGCGCAGCACCTCGAGCATCGCCGAGCGGGTCATTCGCATCGATACCGCGGCATAGCGATAGCCGATCGTCAGCGCCGGGAGCATCACGATCGACAGGTTGCGGATCGGGTCCTGCCATAGGGGAACATAGTCGATCGGCGGCATCCAGGGTTGCCCGGTAACCCACTGGGTGACGTCGAGCACGATGAGGATCGACACGATGCCGAGCCAGAACGCCGGTGTCGCCAGCCCGGCGATCGAGAAGGTGCGGACCGCGAGGTCGATCCAGGTGTTCTGCTTCAGCGCCGAAATCGTGCCGAGCGGGATCGCGATGGTGACGGCGATGATTGTCGCCATCACCGCGACTTCCAATGAAATCGGAAAACGGGTGGCGATCTCGAGGATGACCGGCTTGCCCGACCACATCGAGGTCCCGAAATCGAAGCGCGCCACACCCCACAGGAACTCGAGGTATTGCATGATCCACGGCCGGTCGATGCCGATCTCGGCATGGCAGGTGGCGAGCGCCTGGGTGGTGAAGCTGGTGCCGCCGGAACCCAGACGCACCAGGCAGATGTCGCCCGGGATCAGGCGCATCAGGATGAACACCAACGATGCCGCCCCGGCCAAGGTCGGGAACACCAGGAGAATGCGATTGATGATGTAGCGATACATGGCGAGCTACTTGTCCAGCCAGATCATGGCCAAATCCTGGTTGATGTAATGGCTCGGGCTGATCTTGAAGCCTTTGACGTAGGACCGGTAGGGGATGATTCGGCTCCACCACATCAGGTAGGCTGCGTGGGCCTCGTCATCGAGGACGTATTTGTCGAATTCGAGCATCAGCGCGCGTTCGCGCGCGGGGTCAGTCTCGCGAAGCATCTTGTCATAAAGCGCGATCTCTTTGGGG
>DATCQF010000052.1:0-1715 GCA_036569735.1 Allostellaceae bacterium
GCTTTCAAATGCGATTGCCCTGAGGCTTGTGCCGGGAATGCGGATATTTCTTGCGTCCTTGACCTCCGTGGATGCGTGGCAATTCGCATTTTACCGCTATCCACCCTCTAGCGTTTGAGCCCCCCGGTGCCGCCGCACATCTACACGATCGCGCCGGACCGGGCGTTCCTCGGGACCCTCGCGCAGGGGCTGCTCGAGCTTGCCGGCGGCGACCCCTTGATGCTGCCGCGGATGACCGTATTGCTGCCGACCCGGCGCGCGGCGCGCGCGCTGCGCGAGGCTTTTCTGCGCCTCACCGCCGAGGGCAAGGATCCGGGAGCGCCGCTACTCCTGCCGCGGCTGCGCCCGATCGGCGACCTCGACGACGACGAGATCGGCCAGGGCCTCGGGGGCGGGGAGGGCGACGATCCGAGCCTCGCGGTCCCGCCGGCGATCCCCGAATTACGCCGCCGGCTGCTGCTGACCCAGCTTGTGCTGCGCTGGAGCGAGGCGAGCGACGAGGCTACTTTGCTGCCCGGCCAGGCCGCTTCGCTGGCCGCCGCGCTCGCCCGCCTGCTCGATGCGGCGGCCAGCGAGGAGCAGAGCTTCGACAAGCTGCGCGACCTCGTACCCGACGATCTCGCCGCGCATTGGCAGACCGTGCTGCGCTTTCTCGAAATCCTGCCGCAGCGTTGGCCGGAGATCCTCGCGGCCGAGGGCGCGCTCGACCCGGCCGAGCGGCGCAACCTGCTGCTGCGGCGCCAGGCCGAGGCGTGGCGGCAAACCCCGCCGCCCGGGCCGGTCATCGCCGCCGGCCTCACCGGCGGCATCCCGGCGCTGGTCGAGCTTCTGTCGGTGATCGCCTGGTTCGACCAGGGGATCGTGATCCTGCCGGGGCTCGACCCTTCGTGCGACGCCCTGGAGTGGGACCTGATCATCGAGGAGCCGGCCCATCCGCAGCACCTGATGGCGCTCTTGCTGCGAGCCCTCGACATCGCCCCCGAGGATGTCCGCGAGTGGCCGCTACGCGCGCCGCCGGCCCCCGCGAGCGGACGCGAACCCCGGCGCCGGCTCGTTACCGAGGCGCTGCGCCCGGCGGCCCTGACCGATGCCTGGCGCGACCTCCCGCCCGAGCCGGAGGGCGTGCTCGCCGGGCTCGCCCGCTATGATTGCGTGAGCCCGCAGGACGAGGCGGTGACCATCGCCCTCCTCCTGCGCCGCGCGCTGGAAACCCCGGCGATGACGGCCTCCCTCGTCACCCCCGACCGCGAGCTGGCCCGGCGCGTTGCCGCCGAGCTGCGCCGCTGGGGCATCGATATCGACGATTCGGCCGGGGTGCCGCTCAACCGGACGCCGCCCGGCGCCTTTCTGCGCCTCGTTCTCGACCTCGCCGACAGCGCCCTGGCGCCGGTCCCGCTGCTCGCCGCGCTGAAGCACCCGCTCGCCGCCGGCGGCCTCGCGCCCGAAATGTTCCGCGATATGGCCCGCCGTCTCGAAGCCAGGGTTCGGGGGCCCCGCCCGGCGCCCGGTTTTGCCGGACTGCGCGCGGCGCTGGCCGGAGGCGAGCCCGCGCTGCTCGGCTTTGTCGGCCGCCTCGAACGCTGTCTCGGCGGGCTCCTCGAGCGCCTCGATCAGAGGAGCGTCGCGCTCGCCGATCTGGCCGTCGCGCATATCAGGGCGGCCGAGCTGCTCGCCGCCAGCGACAGCGAAACCGGGGTCGCGCGGCTGTGGCGCGA
>DATCQF010000053.1:0-4876 GCA_036569735.1 Allostellaceae bacterium
GTATGTCCTCGGCACCGGGTTTCTCGGGCTCGGCATCGCGCTCGCGGGCGAAGCGAATTTTTTCCGGATATTTCCGGACCGCCCGCCCGATACGGTCAATCTCGGCCTCGTCAGCCTGAAGCCCGGGGCCGACCCCGAGCGCGCCGCGCAAGCCTTGCGTGCGGTTCTGCCGGCGGACACGCAGGTCATGACGCGTGCCGGGCTCGTCGCGCAGGAGGTGGCGTACTGGACGACGCGGACCGGCACCGGGATCATCTTCGGGTCGGGGCTGGTGGTGTCGTTCGTCGTCGGGATCATGGTCCTCTATCAGACGCTGGCCACCCAGATCACCCGGCAGCTGCCGCAATTCGCCACGCTGAAGGCGATCGGCTACACCAATCGCTATCTCAACGGGGTGGTCCTCGTCGAATCGTTCCTGATCATGGCGGTCGCGTTCCTCCCGGCGCTCGGCGCGGCGCTCCTGGTCTATAGGGTGGTCCGCAGCGAGACCTTGCTGCCGCTCAGGTTGGGCGCATCGGAGCTTGGCATGGTGTTCGCGATCACCCTCGTCATGGCGGCGGCCTCGGCGTTCCTGTCGTTGAGCGGCTTGCGGCGTGCCGACCCCGCCGAAATCTTCTGAGGGAGCCCGGTCCTGACCGAGGGAGTCCTTTGGTGACCGCATCGCAAGGAACTTCGCGCTTGCCGCGTGGGCGGTTTGCCGGAACGCGGTTCGTGCCGCTCGCCTTGCGCAACCTCCTGGCCAGCAAGCGGCGCCTCGTGCGGTCGAGCGCGGGGATCGGCTTTGCGGTCCTCCTGATGCTGGTGCAGCTCGGTTTCGAGCGCGGGTTTTTCGATGCCTCGCTCGCGATGGTGCGCGAGATCGACGCCGATCTGGTGATCATGAGCGCCAGCAAATACCAGTTCCACAGCCGCGACCCGTTTCCCGCCCGCATCCTCGACAGTGCGGCGAGCGTCGCCGGAATCTCCTCGGTGTCGCCGCTCTATGCGTCGTGGCAGGATTTCTTCTGGAAGGACCCCGCGGGAGACAAGGTCTACATGGTCCAGGCATTCGCCTTCGATCCCGATCGGCCGGTCTTCCTCATGCCCGAAATCGAGGCGCAGCGCGCGCGGCTGAAAGAGGCGGACGCCGTCATCGTCGACCGGCGCGCCCGAGGTTTTCTCGGCATGGCGGCCGCGACCGGGGACACCGAGATCAACGGTCACACCGTGCATATCGTCGGCAGCTTTGGGCTCGGCCCCGATTTCATGGCTGACGGCACCGTGATGATGAGCGAGGCGACCTTTGCCCGGCTGTTCCGCGGCGCCCGGCTGCTCCCCGGCAATCGGCTGATCGCCGGGACCCGGCTGCTCCCCGCCGACCGGGTCAACGACACCGCCCTTCCCGTCGAATTCGGCGTCGTCAAGATCCGCCCGGGGGAAGATCCCTCGCGCGTGCAGCAGGCGCTGGTGTCGGCGCTGCCCGACGATGTCCGGGTGCTGACCAAGCCGCAGCTCGTTGCCTTCGAGCGCGATTTCCAGGCCGATTTGTCGTCTGCCGGGCCGATCTTCTGGATGGGGACGGTGGTCGGCTTTGTCGTCGGACTGCTGATCTCCTATCAGGTCATCTATACCGATCTGTCCGACCAGCTGCCGCAATACGCGACCTTGAAGGGCATGGGCTATGAGACCGGGTATCTGGTGCGGGTGGTGATCGAGCAGGCGGCGCTGTCGGGGCTGGCCGGTTACCTGCCGGCGTGGCTGTTGTGCCTGGTTGTCTACCGCGTGATCGGCGCCCTGGCGCTGCTGCCGCTTACGATGACGTGGCAGCTGACCCTCCTCAGCCTCGGCTTGACCCTGGGCATGTGCGTCATATCCGCGCTTCTGGCGATCCGCCGGGTGATCGCGGCGGATCCGGCGGAGGTTTTCTGATGGCTGCGGTGCTCTACGAACCCGACCTCGAGCCCAACCCGGTGGTGCGGGTCGACGACGTAAATTTCTTTTACGGCGAGGGCGACGCAAAGAACCAGGTGCTGTTCGACATCGGGCTTGCGGTCCAACCCGGGGAGCTCGTGGTGATGACCGGCCCGTCGGGCTCGGGGAAGACCACGTTGTTGACCCTGATCGGCGCGCTGCGCTCGGTCCAGGAGGGCCGCATCGACCTGATGGGCCATGATCTCTCCCGGCTCGGCCCCGGCGGCCTCGTGCATATCCGGCGCGACATCGGCTTCATCTTCCAGATGCACAACCTCTTCGAATCGTTGACCGCCTACGAGAATGTGAAGATGGCGTTGCAGCTCGCCGGCGGCCAATCGGGCGCGCAGATGCGCGAGCGCGGCGTCGCCATGCTGGAGAGCCTCGGGCTCGGCGCCCGCATCAACCACAAGCCGCGCCAGCTGTCGGGCGGCCAGCGCCAGCGGGTGGCGATCGCGCGCGCGCTTGCCAACCGCCCGCTTCTGGTCCTGGCCGACGAGCCGACCGCCGCGCTCGATCCCGAGTCGACCCGCAATGTCGTGCGCCTCTTCAAGGATCTGACCGTCGAGGACGGCACCGCGATCATCATGGTGACGCACGACCACCGCATCATCGAGCTGGCCGACCGCCTCGTTCACATGGTCGACGGCCGGATCGTCTCGGACATCATGCTGAACGACGCCCTACGCATCTGCGAGTTCCTGAAGGGCGTCGAGGCGTTCAAGAACCTGACCCCGACCGAGCTCACCCACATCGCCGAACACATGACCAAGCGCCACTTCATGCCGGGCGAACCGGTGGTGCGCGAGGGCGATGTCGGACACGAGCTGTTTCTGGTTTCCGAGGGCGAGGTCAGGGTCGAGCGCGCCGGGCACGAAATCGCCCGGCTCGGCCCCGGCGAGTTCTTCGGGGAGCTGGCACTGATGAGCGGCGACCCGCGCAACGCAACGGTGATCGCCGAAGATCCGGTCGAAACCTATGTCCTCGGCGAAGAGGAGTTTCACGCCGCGATCGAGCAGAGCGCCAGCTTCCGCGACCAGCTCCGCCGCGTCTACTTCATGCGGCATTGAGCCTTAAACCCTCTCCCGCATTGCGGGAGAGGGAGGGACCCACGCCAACGGCGTGGGAGGGTGAGGGCGATTGCGATCGGCGCCGCGAAGCTGCCCCTCACCCTGCCCTCTCCCCCGATGGGGGCGAGGGTTACTCTCGCTATGCCGCCGCCCTGATCGCGGCGCGCTTGACTTCGTTGCCGACGAACGGCTCGAACTCGACGAAATTGTGCTCGAAGCGGCCGCGCAGGTTGCGGGCGACCTCGTCGTAGGCGCGCTTGTCGTTCCAGGTGCCGCGCGGGTCGAGCACGTTGGTCGGGAGATCGGCGCAGCTCTCGGGCACGAGGAACCCGAAATTGGGGTCCTGGCGCATCGGCGCCCCGGCGAGGCTGCCGTCGAGCGCGGCGCGCAACAGCGCCCTTGTGTGCGCGATCGCCATGCGCTTCCCCACCCCATAGGCGCCGCCCGACCAGCCGGTGTTGACGAGCCAGCAATCGGCGCCGTAGCGCGCGATCCGCTCGCCCAGCATCTTGGCGTATTCGGACGGGTGGCGCGGCATGAACGGGGCGCCGAAGCAGGTCGAGAACACCGCCTTCGGCTCCTTGCCGAGGCCCACTTCGGTGCCGGCGACCTGCGCGGTATAGCCCGACAGGAAATGGTACATCGCCTGGTCGGGGGTGAGCTTGGCGATCGGCGGCATCACCCCAAACGCGTCGCAGGTCAGCATGATGACGTTTTTGGGGTGCGGCGCCATGCCAAGCTCGTCGGCATTGGGGATGAAGTCGAGCGGATAGCAGGCCCTGGTGTTCTCGGTCAGGCTGTCGTCGTCGACATCGGGCATCCGCGTGACGCTATCGAGCACGACGTTTTCGAGCACCGTCCCGAACCGGGTGATCGTCGCATAGATCTCGGGTTCCGCGGTCGGCGACAGATTGATCACCTTGGCGTAGCAGCCGCCCTCGAAATTGAAGATGCCGCGGGGGCTCCAGCCATGCTCGTCGTCGCCGATCAGGGTGCGCGAATGGTCGGCCGACAGCGTCGTCTTGCCGGTGCCCGACAAGCCGAAGAAGATCGCGCCGTCGCCCTTCGGCCCGACATTGGCCGAGCAATGCATCGGCAAGACGTCGCGGGTCGGCAGCACGAAGTTGAGGTACCCGAACACCGATTTCTTGATCTCGCCGGCATAGCGGGTCCCGCCGATCAGGACAAACCCGGTGGCGTAGTCGACCAGAACGATGGTTTCCGAGCGGACCCCGTCGATTTCGGGGATCGCGCGGAAATCGGGCGCGTGGAGGATCGTGAAGGCCGGCTTGAAATCCGCCAGCTCGGCCGGACGCGGCCGGATGAACATGTTGCGCGAGAAGAGGCTCGGCCAGGCGCCGTCGCTGATCACTCGCACCGGCAGCCGGTATTCCGGGTCGGCCCCGGCATAGAGATCCTGGACGAACAGCTCCTTGCCCTGCAGGTAGGCCAGCATGCGCTGCTGCAGGCTGGCGAAGCGCGCCGCCTCGATCGGCTGGTTGATGTCGCCCCACCAGACCGTGTCCTTGGTCCCGGGCTCGTTGACGATGTATTTGTCCTTGGGCGAGCGTCCGGTATGGCGCCCGGTGTTGACGACAAAGCTGCCGCCGAACCCGACCGTGCCCTCGCCCCGCCGCACCGCATGCTCGTAGAGGTAGGGCGCGGTCAGGTTCCAGTGCACGGTGCCGAAATGGTGCATGCCCTGCTCACCCAGGCCGAAGCTAGGCGTGCGTGATGCCAACGGTTTGTCCGCCTGGTCCAAGCCTTCCTCCATCATCGCCGGGCACGTGCTTAGCGGGCCCCGTGCGCTAGCCCAAAGATTGGGCGGCACGATAAACCCGGCGGCCTGCCCGGGC
>DATCQF010000054.1:0-7311 GCA_036569735.1 Allostellaceae bacterium
GGCGCCGAGCCGCGGCCGGCCCGAGGTGCTGCCGACCGGGCGCAATTTCTTTTCGATCGATACCCGCGCGGTGCCGACCCCGGCGGCCTGGCAGCTCGGCTGGCATTCGGCGAGCCTCCTGGTCGAGCGCCACGCCCAGGAGCACGGAATCTACCCGGCGCGCCTTGCGCTCTCGGCCTGGGGCACCGCCAACATGCGCACCGGCGGCGACGACATCGCCCAGGCCCTCGCCCTCCTCGGCGTCCGCCCGGTGTGGGAGGGCGCGAGCGGGCGGGTCACCGGGTTCGAGATCCTGCCCGCTACGATCCTGGATCGCCCGCGCGTCGATGTCACCTTGCGCATCTCCGGGTTCTTCCGCGACGCGTTTCCCAGCCTCATCGACCTCTTCGACAGCGCGGTGCGCGCCGTCGCCGCGCTCGACGAGCCGCCCGAGACCAATCCCCTCGCCGCGCGCGTCGCCGCCGACCGCCACACGCTCGAAGCCGCCGGCGCCGCACCCCAAGAGGCCGCGTTGCGCGCCGGCTACCGGGTATTCGGCTCCAAGCCTGGGGCCTATGGCGCCGGCCTGCAGACCCTGATCGACGAGCGGATCTGGCAGGATGACGGCGATCTCGCGGAGGCCTATCTCGGCTGGAGCGGGTGGGCCTATGGCGCCGGCGCCGAAGGGCAGCCCGAACAGGGGCTCCTTGAAGCCCGCCTCGCCGGGGCCGACGCCGTCCTCCACAACCAGGACAACCGCGAGCACGATCTCCTCGACAGCGACGATTACTACCAGTTCGAGGGCGGCCTCGCGCTCGCCGTGCGGCACCTGTCGGGGCGCGATCCGGCGGTCTACCACAATGATCATTCGCAGCCCGACCGGCCGCGCATCCGCACCTTGCGCGAGGAGATTGGCCGGGTCGTGCGCGGCCGCGCCGCTAACCCGCGCTGGATCGCCGGGGTGATGCGGCACGGCTACAAGGGCGCCGCCGAGATCGCCGCGACGGTCGATTATCTCTTCGCGTTCGCCGCCACCGCGCACGCGGTCGACGATATGCATTTCGAGGCCCTCTACGACGCCTATATCGGCGACGAGGCGGTGCGGGGTTTCATGGAAATGCACAACCCGGCGGCGCTCGCCGAAACCCGGAGCCGCTTTCGCGAGGCGGTCGAGCGCGGGCTATGGCGCCCCAAGCGCAACAGCGTGCGCGCCGAGATCATCGGCGATGAGTGATCCGGCCCTCACCGAAGACGAGATCAACCGGCTGCACCGCGAGAAGATGGAGCGCCGCCAGGCAGCGCGCCGCAAGGTGCTGGCGACCAAGACCGAGGAACGCGGCCTCCTGATCGTCCATACCGGCGCCGGCAAGGGGAAGACCACCGCCGCCTTCGGCATGGTGCTGCGCGCTATCGGCCACGGCATGCGGGTCGGCATCGTGCAGTTCGTCAAGGGCGCCTGGGGTACCGGCGAGCGCACGGTGCTCGCGCGCTTTCCCGACCTGGTGACCTGCCGGGCGATGGGCGAAGGCTTCACCTGGGACACCAAGGACCGCGCCCGCGACATCGCTGCGGCGCGCGCCGCATGGGAGCTGGCGCGGGCGATGATCGCTGATCCTTCCTATCGTCTCGTCCTCCTAGACGAACTCAATATCGTGCTGCGCTACGGCTATCTGCCGGTCGATGAGGTCGTCGCCGCGCTGAAGGCGAAGCCGCGAGATCTCCACGTCATCGTGACCGGCCGCAACGCGCCGCCCGAGCTGATCGAGGCCGCCGACCTCGTCACCGAGATGACCCTGGTCAAGCATCCGTTCCGCGCCGGGGTCAAGGCGCAGGCGGGTATCGAGTTCTGATGCTTTCCCAAATCCCCCCTTGCCCGGGCTCGCCCCGGGCACCCACGTCTTCTATTGCGGACGGCACCCCGGCTCCAAGACGTGGATGGCCGGGACGAGCCCGGCCAAGGGGAAATTTTGGGGCCGGGGAATGGTAGCCCGCGCCCTGATGCTGCAGGGCACCGGCTCCGATGTCGGGAAGTCGCTGCTGGTCGCCGGCCTCGCGCGCGCATTCACCCGGCGCGGCCTCAAGGTCCGGCCGTTCAAGCCGCAGAACATGTCGAACAACGCCGCGGTCACCGCCGACGGCGGCGAGATCGGCCGCGCCCAGGCGTTGCAGGCGCGCGCCTGCGGGGTCGCGCCGAGCACCGACATGAACCCGGTGCTGTTGAAGCCGCAATCGGAAGGCGCCGCGCAGATCGTGCTGTGCGGCCAGGTTCACGGCACCGCCTCGGCGCGCGAATACCGCAGGCTCGCCCCGGCGCTGTTGCCGGATGTGCTCGCCGCCTTCGACCGCCTCGCCGGGGCGGCCGATCTCGTTCTCGTCGAAGGCGCCGGGAGCCCCGCCGAGATCAACCTGCGCGCCGGCGACATCGCCAATATGGGGTTTGCCGAGGCCGCCGATGTCCCGGTCGCGCTCGTCGGCGACATCGAGCGCGGCGGCGTCATCGCCCAGCTCGTCGGCACCCATGCCCTGCTGACCCCGAGCGAGCGCGCCCGGCTCGTCGGCTACATCGTCAACAAGTTCCGCGGCGACGTCACCCTGTTCGACAGCGGCATCACCGCGATCGGCGAGCGTACCGGGCTGCGCTGTTTCGGCGTCGTGCCGTTCTTTGCCGCCGCATCGGCGCTTCCGGCTGAGGATTCGATGGCGCTATCGCACCCTCACCCCCCCATCGCCGATGCAATGGGTCCCCCCGTCTCCCGCGGTGCAGGAGAGGGTTTCAGGGATTCGGCGCCTATTTCCCTCGCCCGCATTGCGGGAGAGGGTGGCGGAGCGCGCAGCGCGACGGCGGGTGAGGGTCGACGGATCAAGATTGCCGTGCCGCTGTTGCCGCGCATCGCCAATTTCGACGATCTCGACCCGTTGCGCGCCGAGCCTCTGGTCGAGCTGATCCTGGTCCGCCCGGGCACCCCGCTGCCGCGCGACGCCGCGCTCGTCATCCTGCCGGGCTCGAAGGCGACCCTGGCCGACCTTGCCTTTCTGCGGCGCGAGGGCTGGGACATCGACATCCTGGCCCATCGCCGCCACGGCGGCCATATCGTCGGTCTGTGCGGCGGCTATCAGATGCTCGGCCGCCACATCGCCGACCCGCAAGGAAGCGAGGGCGCGCCGGGCGAGGCGCCGGGGCTCGGGCTCCTCGAGGTCGAGACCGTGCTCGGCGGCGAGAAGCTTCTCGGCGAGGCCGCCGGCACCGAAATCGCGAGCGGGATGCCGGTGCGCGGCTACGAAATCCATCTCGGCACCACCGGCGGTCCCGGCCTCGCCCGGCCGATGCTCGATCTCGGCGGCCGGCCCGACGGCGCGGTCAGTGCCGACGGAATGGTGGCCGGCTGCTACCTGCACGGGCTCTTCGCCAGCGATCCGTTTCGCCGGGCGTTTCTCGCGCGCCTCGGAGTGGCGGGCGGCGCCGTCGCCTACGAGGCGATGATCGAGAGCGTGCTCGATCGGCTAGCCGACCATCTCGAACAGCACCTCGATCTCGCGGCATTGCTCGCAGCGGCGCGCCCGCCACGCCTCACCCGGGCTGCGTGACATGCCGCGCCAGCCACACGCCGAACACAAGCCCGGCCAGCACCAGGCAGGCAAAGGCATAAAGCCGCAACGCCCCGATGATGTCGGCCGGCGTGGCGTCCCGGGTCCCGTTACCGAGCCACGGGTCGCGCACCTCGCCCTCGGCATAATGGCGGGGCCCGGCGAGCGCGAGGCCGAGCGCGCCGGCCATCGCCGCCTCGGGCCAGCCGGCATTGGGCGAATGATGCTTGCGTCCATCGCGCAGCATGACCGCGATGGCACGCCCCGGCATCGCGCCGCCGGCGAACAGCGCCGCCGCGCTCAAGAGGAGGCCGCTGAGCGGCGCCGGCACCAGGTTGAGGAGATCGTCGAACCGCGCCGCCGCCCAGCCAAAGCTGCGGTAGCGCGCCGAGCGGTGCCCGATCATGCTGTCGAGCGTGTTCGCCATCTTGTAGGCGAAGAGACCCGGCAGCCCGAGCACGAGGTACCAGAAGACCGGCGCCACCACCCCGTCGCTGAAGTTCTCCGCGAGGCTTTCGATCGCGGCGCGCGCGACGCCATGGCGGTCGAGCTGCGCGGGATCGCGCCCGACGATATGGCTGACCGCCTGCCTTCCCGCGGGCAGGCCGCCGGAGCGAAGCGCCGCGCCGACCGCCGCGACATGCTGGAAGAGGCTGCGCTGCGCGACGAGGATCCCGATCGCCAGCGCCTCGACCGCGGCACCCGCGAGACTGCCCCGGCACACAAGGTGGAGCGCCCAGCCGAGCCCGGCCGCGCCGCCGACCAGCACAACGAGGGCGATGATGCCGCGCTCGCGCCGTCTCGCCTCGCTGCGGTTCGGGCGGTTGAGCTTTCTCTCGAAGAATGCGATGGCGCGGCCGGCGAGGACGACCGGGTGCGGGACATGGGCAAAGACCGCCGGCATGTCGCCGAACGCCGCGTCGATCGCGAGCCCGGCGAGCAGCACCAAGAGCGGATCGTGCAAATCCGGCAGGATCATCGTGTAGGTCATCAGGGCGCCAATGTCGGCCGCGCGGCGGCTGCAATCAACCGGCAGGAGTTTCAGGCATGAGCGAGACCGCAGTGCTGCTGTGCGGGCATGGCAGCCGCGATCCCGATGCGGTCGGCGAATTCGAGGAGGCGGCGACGGCCCTGCGCGCGCGCCTCGCACACCTCGACCCAGGAAGCGATTTCGCCACCGGGTACCTCGAATTCGCCCGGCCGACGATCGGCGAAGGCCTCGCCACGCTGGCATCGCGGGGCGCGCGTCGCATCCTCGCGATCCCCGGCATGCTGTTCGCCGCGAGCCACGTCAAGAACGACCTGCCGTGGGAGATGAACAGCTTCATGGCCGCCAATCCGGGCATCGAGGTGCGTCTCGGCCGCGACCTGGGGATCGACCCGAAGCTGCTCGACGCCGCCGCCGCGCGGATCGCCGCCGCGCTGCCGGACGGGGGTTCGGGCGGGCGTTCGGACACGCTCCTCGTCGTCGTCGGGCGCGGCACCAACGATCCCGACGCCAATTCCAACATCGCCAAGGTGGCGCGCATGCTGTGGGAGGGCATGGGGTTCGGCTGGGCCGAGGCGGCGTTCAGCGGCGTCGCCGATCCGCGCGTCGACGCCGCTCTCGAACGCTCGGCGCGGCTCGGCTTTCGCCGCATCGTCGTCTTCCCCTATTTCCTCTTCACCGGGATCCTGGTCAAACGCATCTATGCCCAGACCGACCTGGTCGCGGCGCGCTATCCCGATATCGAATTCGTCAAGGCGGGCTATCTGCGCGACCATGCCGGGGTCATCGACGCCTTTGTCGACCGCGCCCTGGAATTCGCCGCTGGCGATCCCAATGGCGATCCCGGGGGCGAACCGCGCATGAACTGCCAATTGTGCAAGTACCGCACCCGGATCATCGGCTACGAGGACGCGGTCGGCACCCCGCAACAGGGCCATCACCATCACGTGCGCGGCGCCGGCGTCGATCATCACCAGCCGCACCCGCACGATCATCACGACCATCACGACCATCACGACCACGAGGGTTGAGCGGGAATGCCGGCTCTGTTCGACCACTATGTGATCGTCGACTGGAGCGCGGCGGCCCGGCCCAAGCAGGGCCGCGACAGCATCTGGATCTGCCACCGGGGGCCGCACGGGGAGAGCTATGAAAACCCGGCGACGCGCCATCTCGCCAAAGGGCTGCTCGCCGCAATCCTCGCCGCCGCGACAAGCCGGCGCGAGCGGGTGCTGCTCGGCTTCGATTTTCCGTTTGGCTACCCCTCGGGGTTCGCCCGTCGGCTCGGCCTTGCGGGAACGCCGTGGCGCGGGCTGTGGGACGAGATCGCGCTCCTGGTGCACGACAACGAAAACAACGAGAACGACCGCTTCGAGGTCGGTGCGGCGCTCAACCGCCGCGTCTCCGGGGGGCGATTTCCGTTCTGGGGATGTCCTCCCGGGAAAGCCGGCGAGTTCCTCGGGCCTCGCCATCACCGAGGCCATACCGGCGACGAACCGATCAAAGAGCGCCGGCTGATCGACGAGTGGATGGTCGGGGCGCAGCCGTGCTGGAAACTCGCCTATACCGGCTCGGTCGGCAGCCAGACATTGACCGGCATCCCGGTGGTGCGGGAATTGCGCGACGATCCGCGCTGGGCCGATCGCGCGCATATCTGGCCGTTCGAAACCGGCCTCGGCCTTCCCGACGAAACGCGGATCGTCTTTGCCGAGGTCTGGCCGTCGTGGTGGAAAAAGGCGATCCGGCCGGAATACGGCCCACCCAACGACAAGGCCCAGGTGCGTAGCGTCGCCGAGATCTTCGCCGCGAGCGACCATGCCGGCGAATTGGCGGCGTGGTTTACCGGCGCCCCCAGCCTGACGTCGCAGCAGCGCCAAATCATCGAGACCGAGGAGGCCTGGACCCTGGGAGTAACCGCTCCACGATGGCCGCGGCCTATAGCACCTCAAAGCTTGTCGTCATTCCCGCGAAAGCGGGAATCGAGGGGCCCCTGGATTCCCGCTTTCGCGGGAATGACGATTGAAGAAAGCGCCTCGGGTAAGACAACCTTGTACGACTACCTGCGCGATCCGGCGGCGATCTATCGCCGGTCGTTCGCGCTGGTCCGGGCCGAGGCCGACCTCGCGCGCTTCCCGCGCGCGCTGCGCCCGCTGGCGGTCCGCCTCGCCCATGCCGTGGGCGATGTTGCGGTGCTCGACGATCTCGCGTGGTCGCGCGGCGCTGTTGCGGCCGGGCGGCGAGCGCTGGCAAAGGGTGCGGTAGTCCTCGTCGACAGCGAGATGGTCCTTTCCGGCATCGCGCGCGACCGGCTGCCCGCCACAAACAAGGTGATCTGCACGCTGCGCGACCCCGCGGTTCCGGCGCTCGCGGCCAGCCGCAAAACCACCCGCAGCGCCGCCGCAGTCGAATTGTGGCGCGCCGACCTTGCCGGTTCGGTCGTGGCGATCGGCAATGCGCCGACGGCGTTGTTCCATCTCCTCGAGATACTGGCGGCGGGAGCCGATCGGCCGGCGCTCGTTCTCGGCTTCCCGGTCGGGTTTGTCGGCGCCGCCGAAGCGAAGGAGGCGCTGGCCGGGTTTGGCCGCGGGCTCGCCTTTGTCACGCTCAAAGGCCGGCGCGGCGGCAGCGCGCTTGCCGCCGCCGCGGTCAACGCCCTCGCCGGCAACGCCCTCGGCGGTAAAGCGCCCCCACCCTTTCCTCCCCCGCAGGCGGGGGAGGGTCAGGGAGGGGGCAGATGAACCGCTGGCTCAGCATCATCG
>DATCQF010000055.1:0-2807 GCA_036569735.1 Allostellaceae bacterium
TCCGCCGGCGATCGTTGCCGCGGCCGACCAGGCGCTCGACCCGAATATCCTTACCCTCGGCTTCGCCCGCCGCTTCACCGCCTACAAGCGCCCCAATCTCTTGCTCCATGACCCCGACCGTCTGCGCCGCCTCTTGACCGACCCCGCGCGCCCGGCCCAGCTGATCCTGGCCGGCAAGGCGCATCCGGCCGATGACGAGGGCAAGCGGATGATCCGCGACTGGATCCTTCTGACGCAGGATCCCGAGTTGCGGCAACGGATCGTCTTTATGGAGGATTACGATCTGACCGTGGCGCAGGAACTGGTGCAGGGCGTCGATGTCTGGATTAACACGCCGCGCCGGCCGTGGGAGGCCTGCGGCACCAGCGGAATGAAAATCCTCGTCAATGGCGGTCTCAACCTGTCGGTGCCCGAGGGGTGGTGGGAAGAAGCCTATGACCCCGAACTCGGCTGGGCGGTCGGCGATGGCGAGGCGTGCGACGAGGCCGCACGAGACAACAGCGATGCCTTGGACCTCTATGACATTCTCGAAACCGAGGTGGCGCCGGAATTCTATGCGCGCGACGAAAACGGGTTGCCGCAGCGTTGGCTGACGCGCATCCGCAAAAGCCTCGCCCGGTTGACCCCCGCCTACAGCAGCACCCGCATGCTGAACGACTATATCGAGCAACTCTACCTGCCGGCCGCCGCGGAATTCCGCCGCCGCACCGAGGGCGGGGGTGGGCTCGCGGTGGCGATGCGCGAGTGGGAATTGCGGCTGCGCCGGGGCTGGAGCCTCTTGCACATCGGCGAGCCGATCGTCACCGGCGGCGACGGTCAGTGGCAGTTTTCGGTCCCGGTCCATCTCGGCCAAATCGGCGTGAACGATTTGCGGGTCGAGCTATTCGCCGAAGCGGAGGGGGCCGAAGCGGAGGGGAATGAGGCGGCGCCGGTCGCCGCCATGCATCGCGGCGCGGCGATTGCCGGCAGCGCCAACGGCCACATCTATCACCGCGCCGTCGCCGCGACCCGTCCCGCAACCGATTACACGGTGCGCATCGTTCCCGCTTGCGTCGGCGTCCGTGTTCCAGCCGAGCTGGAACTGATCTTGTGGCAGAAATAGCGATGGCGCTGCCACATCGTGCCGGGCACACGACACGATCAGGCTGATGGCGAGTTGGTGCGAGCGCGGCGTCATCGGTTCTGCGTGATAAAAAACACAGGCCGATCTATATGCCCCTTATGGAACCGAGTCAGCATGACCCCACGACGCCCACCCCAACCGCTGTCGGCGCACTGTGCATGCGCGGCCAGTTGTGAGCGACGGCGGACCATCAGAGCCCGAGCCGGTCCCAGGGGCGATCGGCGAGACGCCGATCGACAACCGCGTGTTCGTGCTCGTCCTGCAGCATCCGCAGGAGCGCCGCGAGGCGCTGGCGACAGCGGCCGCCACGGTGGCCGCGTTGCGCCGAGCCAAGCTGGTTGCCGGGTTGTCCTGGCCGAACCTGTCGCGGGTGCTGGGCCGCCGGGCCGACCCCAAGCGCTGGGGCGTGCTTTATCTCGGATCGGCGCGCCCGGCGGCATTGGGGCAAGAGCGCGAGACCGCGGGGCGCGCGATCATCCTGATGGGTCGCGACGGCAAGGCATTGGCCGATCCCGACGCGATTCTGCGCGGCCTGGAGGGCATCGTCTTGATCGACGGGAGCTGGAAAGAGGCGAAGACGCTGTGGTGGCGCAACCCGTGGCTCTTGAAGCTGCGCCGCTTGGTAGTGAACCCGCCGCGCCCGGCACGATTGGGGCGGCTGCGCCGCGAACCGCGCCCTGAAGCCCTGTCGACGCTCGAAGCCGCCGCCCTGGTGCTGCGCCATCTCGAAGCCGGGCCCGCCGCGGCCGATACGCTCCTGGCCGTGCTCGACCGGCTGATGGAAGCCGCCCGCCCGCCGGCTGGCGTCCCGGTGTGAAATTCGGGCTATCGCTCAAAGCGTTCTGACTTGGGTATAAAGGTACGCGAAACCTCAACGGGAAGCACGGAATGCTGAGATGGCTGGGGCTGGGCCTCCTCGTCGGTACGGGGCTTGGGGGTGTCGCGTGGGCGCAGGGCGCGGCCAGGTTTGATGGCCAGTACATGGGAGAACTTACCCTCACCAAAGTAATCGATGGTGACTGCAGCGAGCCTCCTCTGGGCGCGCTTTACCCGCTGCGAATATCCCGGGGTGACGTGCGGTTTTTATATACCCCGCGCTTCAACACCACATTGAGCGGGAAGGTTGGTGAAAACGGGGTTTTCAAAGCCTCTGCCCGCTTGCGCCAGGGAGTTGCCCAGATGACGGGGCGCATCCAAGGAAACAGCGTTACCGCTTATGTCACAACCCCAAGTTGTAATTACACCTTTCAGACAAAGAACTAGGCAGAACTTCAGCCTGAGACACCGCCTTCGAGTTCAGGGCGAACGCAGCGCGTAAAAGAGGACCGCCGCCGCTGCCGCGACATTCAGGGACTGCACCTGGCCGCTGCCGGGGATCGTGACAACCGTGTCGCACAGCGCCAGCGTCGCCGGAGCGATGCCGTTCTCCTCGTTGCCGAGGATCAGCGCCACCGGCCGGTCGCTGCGCAATTCGGCGAGCGCAACGCCGTGGCCGAGGGCGGTGCCGACGATCCGATAGAACCGCTTCAGCGCGGGGAGCGCTGTGGATAGCGGCGCCCGATAGAGGAAAACCCGGTCGAGGGCGCCCTCGGCGACCCGGTAGCTCGCCGCCGAGGGCAACGCCTGCTCGGGCCGCTCGGCCAAGAGGATGCGCCGGACGCCGAAATAGGCGGCGCTGCGGACG
>DATCQF010000056.1:0-1845 GCA_036569735.1 Allostellaceae bacterium
CGGTGACCTCGCCGCTGTCCACGCCGACCGCGACGAACCCGGCCCCGGCCGCGCCGGCAAAGCCGCCCGGCGCCGATATCGTCCGGCCCAGCTTCGATATCGTCCGGGTCGACCCGCAAGGCCAGGCCGTGATCGCCGGCCGGGCCGCGCCGGGCGACCGGGTTCGCGTGCTCGACAGCGGCCAGCCGATCGGCGAGGTCACCGCCGATGCGCGCGGCGAATGGGTGCTGGTGCCGGACGCGCCGCTGGCTTCCGGGAGCCGCCAGCTCGGCCTCGAGGCCACCGGCAAGGAGGGCGGACCCGCCCGCCGCTCGAACGATGTCGTGGCGCTGTCGGTGACGCCCCCGGCCTCGGCCGGAGACAAGTCGTCGACGCTCGCCGTCCTCTTGCCGGGCGATACCGGCAAGCCGGCTCGGGTACTACAGCAGCCGACCCTCCCGCCAGGGGACCAAAAGTCGGAAGCCCAGAAGCCGGAGGGCCAGAACCTGTCGCTCGAAACAGCCGAGTACGGCGCGCACAACCGGCTGATGCTGTCCGGACATGCCGACCCCGCCGCGCGCCTCAATGTCTACGCCGGCGATCGCCTGATCGGCACGGTCACGGCGGATTCGGCGGGGCAATGGTCGCTCGCGGCGCCGCACGCTGAACCGGCGGGCGGGGTTGAGCTGCGCCTCGACGAACTCGCCGCCGACGGCACCGTCGCACACCGGATCGCCGCGCCATTCGAGGCGATCGGCGCCCCCGCGATGGCGAAGGGCGGGCTCTATGTCGTGCGGCGCGGCAACAGCCTGTGGGTGATCGCCCGTCAGCTTTATGGCGAGGGCTTTCGCTACACCACGATCTACTCGGCCAATCGCGGGCAGATCCGCGACCCCAACCTGATCTACCCGGGACAGACGTTCAAGCTCCCGAAATCCTAACCTTCTGCGGCATAGAGCTCGGGCGCGAGGGTCGGGGCGGTGCGGCCGCGCGCGTCGAGATAGGATTGCCAGAAGAGGCAGGCGGCGACCGAGCGCCAGGGTTGCCATTTGTCGCCGATTTCGCGCAGTGCAGCTTCACCGGGGCGCGCGTCGAGCCCAAGGCATTCCGCGGCGGCGAACTGCAGCCCGAGGTCGCCCGCGGGCCAGATGTCCGGGCGGCCGAGCGCGAAGATCAGATAGATTTCGGCGCTCCACCGGCCGATCCCCTTGAGGCTGACCAGGGCCGCCAGCGCGACCGCGTCGTCATCGTCGGCGAGCCGGGCGAAATCGAACTGGCCGCTCGCCACCGCCGCCGCCAGCCGGCGGGCGTAATCGGTCTTCTGCCGGCTGAAGCCGCAGCTACGCAGCGCCGCGTCGTCGAGCGCGAGAAACGGCTCGGGCGCGAGCGGCCGGCACAGCCCGGCGAGCCGGCGGTGCATCGCCGCGGCGGCGTCGATCGAGACCTGCTGTTCGAGGATGATGTGCAACAGCGTCGGAAACCCGTTGCGGCGCCGGCGGAAGCGCGGCATCCCGGCGCGCTCGAGAATGGCGCGGAACACCGGCTCGCCGGCGAGGGCCGCGACCCCGTCCTCCAGCCCCTGCGGCGCGTAGATCGCCCCCAAGACGTCAACCCCAGAGGGCCGGCTCGGGCGGATAGAGCGTGCTGCCGTCGTAGCGCATCCCGTGCGCCCGGTCGCCCGCCAGGAGAAGCGGTGCGTCGAGATCGACGATTGTGGCCTGCTGCGCGACGAGCATCGCCGGCGCCATGCTCAAGGAGGTCCCGATCATGCACCCGACCATGATCCTGAAGCCGCGCCGCCGAGCCTCCGCGGCAAGCACCAGCGCCTCGGTCAGCCCACCCGTCTTGTCGAGCTTGATGTTGATC
>DATCQF010000057.1:0-2749 GCA_036569735.1 Allostellaceae bacterium
GCTTCGCCCGCCGCGAGATTACCGGTAAACGGCGCGCTCTGCGGATCGGGGTCGTTCTTGTCGACACCGGTCAACGAGCGCCATGCGTCGACCGGGGCGCAGCCCCCAAGGGCGATGGCGAGCGTGACCCCGAGGGCCCGCCCGGCGATCCCGGTTACCCGCCGGGCGGGGCGGCTGCCAGATCGAGACCGGGCTCTGCGCAACGCCATCCGCGAGGTCCCCAAATCCTGATCGCCCCCAAATCCTGATCGCCCATGGCAGCTGCGAACCGCCACAATTGAACCGCTGTGTATTAGATCCCGATCCGCGCGTCACTACATTTGATCCGCCCGCGACGGGTGAGGATACCGCAATTGAGCGAGCCAGAATGAGCAAGCAAGAGGGCCGCGCCCGCGCCGCCGGCGGAAAAGCCCGCAGCACCGCTTCCGGTCCCGGCGCGGCGGGCGTGCCCGACCCGCCCAAGTCCGACGCGCCCAAGTCCGACGCGCCCAAGTCCGACGCGCCCACGGCCGACGCGCCCACGGCCGACACGGCTGAGGCGGCGCGCCAGATGGCCGATCGCATGGCCGAGATCGCACGGAAGAGCCAGCGCCTCGTCAGCGATTTCCTCGGCCGCCTCGGCGAACAGGCGGGGAGCCCGGCGGGCGGCCCGGCCGGCGGTCCAGCGGGCGCTGACGAAGGCATAGGCCTGTCGAACCCGGCGGCGATCGGCGCCGCCTTTCTCGAAATGACCCAGCGCATGATGGCGGACCCGGCGCGGCTCATAGAGGCGCAGGTCTCGTTGTGGAACGACTATGCGAGGCTCTGGCAACACACCGCGCAGCGTTTTCTCGGCGGCGCCGCCGAGCCGGCCATCGAGGCCGCGCCCGAGGACCGCCGCTTCCGCGACCGGGCGTGGAGCGACAACACGCTGTTTGATTTCATCAAGCAAAGCTACCTGTTGACCGCCCGCTGGGTGCAGGGCTCGGTTGGCCGCGTCGAGGGGCTCGACGAGCGCACCGCGCGCAAGCTCGATTTCTATACCAGGCAATTCGTCGACGCGATCGCGCCGTCGAATTTCGTACTGACCAACCCCGAGGTGCTGCGCGCGACGATCGAAAGCCGCGGCGAGAACCTGGTGAAGGGCCTCGAAAACCTGCTCGGCGATCTGGAGCGCGGCAAGGGCCATCTGGCGATCAGCATGACCGATCAGACGGCGTTCAAGCTCGGCGACAACGTCGCCGCGACGCCGGGCAAGATCGTCTACCAGAACGACCTGATGCAATTGGTCCAGTACGCGCCGGCGACCGACAAGGTAAAGCGCCGGCCGCTTCTGATCATCACGCCGTGGATCAACAAGTTCTACATCCTCGACCTGCGGCCGGCGAACTCGTTCATCCGCTGGGCGGTAGGCCAGGGTCACACGGTTTTCGTGATCTCCTGGGTCAACCCCGACGAGCGTCTCGCCGCCAAGAGCTACGAGGATTACATGCGCGAGGGGCCGCTCGCCGCGCTCGACGCGATGGAGGAGGCGACCGGCGAATCTGAGGCCAACGTCATCGGCTACTGCCTCGGCGGGACCCTCCTCGCCTCCACCCTCGCCTATATGGCCGCCAAGCGCGACACAAGGGTCAAGAGCGCCACCTATTTCGTGACGATGGTCGATTTCGCCGAGGCCGGCGAGCTCAGCGTCTTTATCGACGAGGAACAGCTCCAGGCGCTCGAACAGCGCATGAAGAAAAAGGGCTATCTCGAGGCCCGCGACATGCACACGACCTTCAACATGCTGCGCGCCAACGACCTGATCTGGTCGTTCGTCGTCAACAACTACCTGCTCGGCAAGGCCCCCTTCCCGTTCGACCTCTTGTATTGGAACAGCGATTCGACGCGGATGCCGGCGGCGATGCACAGCTTTTACCTGCGCCGCATGTACCAGCAGAACCTCCTGGTGAAACCGGGCGGCATCACCCTCGGCGGGGTGCCGATCGATTTGCGCCGGATCAAGACCCCGGCCTTCATGCTGTCGACCCGCGAGGACCATATCGCGCCGTGGCGCTCGACCTACGCCGCGACGCAGATCTATGCCGGCCCGGTCAAGTTCGTGCTGTCGGCCTCGGGCCACATCGCCGGGGTGGTCAACCCGCCCGGCAGCAAGTACGGCCACTACGAAAACGACGCTAACCCGCCGACCCCCGACGAATGGCTCGCCGGGGCGACCCAACACCCGGATTCGTGGTGGCCGATGTGGGAGAAGTGGATCGCCCACTACGCCGGCGGCGAAGTCCCCGCCCGCCACCCCGGCGACGGCAATCTAAAGCCGATCGAGGACGCCCCGGGTTCATACGTCAAGGTGCGGGCCGAGGATTGAGAATCTCCCTCACCCTCCCCGGGCTCTATTTCTACGCGCTACAGCCCAACAGCTCGGAACGCATCGGCGACGACCCTTTGATCACTGGTGTCCAGCTCTTCACCAGCCGTGCTAATCACCAACGTCTTGAAGCTCAAAAAATCGACTTTGGATTTCGCCCGCGTTTTTAGCTTCTTGATAACAGCCATGTAGATCTTAGCCAGCTTATCAGGGCCAATCCCCCGTTCAATATGGACACCATGGAAGTCTCCACCCTCTGTCATCAGATATGCAGCTTTGTTCAAGATACCATTATTTATAAATATTCCACTATTACCTGAATCTGTATTAATCCTACTCATGTGATCCACTTGGGGATCTTTTCCCAGCACCACGTTGTCGTACGCGGTACCGGGTGAGCTA
>DATCQF010000058.1:0-4607 GCA_036569735.1 Allostellaceae bacterium
CCTCGCCGCCGTGACCGACGGGCTCAACCGCCTCTTTTCGAACACGATCCCGCCAATTCGCCTGGCCCGCGATCTCGGCCTAGCGATCGTCAACCGCCTCCCGCCCCTGAAACGCCTCCTGATGCACCACGCGATGGGCACAATCGGCGACCGCCCAAGGCTCGCCCGGGGACAGAAGCTGTAGGCGGCGTTCGCGCTCCGCCGCGCTCTTGGCTTGCCGGCAAAGTTGCTGCCCTATAGCTTCGCCGCAATGCGTTCGAGCAAAATGATCAGGAGCGTTACGATGAAGATCGCGTGGATGGCAATCGCGGCCGCCGCACTCTTATGGACTCCGTCTGTCCAGGCACAAGCCCTCAAATTATCAAAGATCACCTGCGAAGAATTCATAAAATCCGATAAGGACGTCATCGGCAGCTTGATGATGTGGCTCGGCGGTTTCTACATGGGCAACAATGACGATGCGGTCATCGACTTTGACAAATTGGCGAAACAGGGCAAGAAACTCGGCAAATTTTGCGCCGAAAATCCCGCAGCAAAGCTCAGCAAAGCCGCCGAGAAGATCATGGGCGAATAATCTACAAGTCAGAATGCTCGAGCGATAGCGCAACCAATGCAAATCGCATTCCCGGCGAAAGCCGGGATCCACCTCATCAACAACTCGAATCGGCGGATCGGTGGGTCCCGGCTTTCGCCGGGAATGCCAATCTTAAATCGTCAGTGGCCTTACCCGCGCCGGGGCTCGCGGCTGAGGCCTTTGGCGGCGAGGGCGGCGAGGTATTCGGCCCAGCGTTTGTCGTGCTCGATGCCGAGCTGGTACAAGTAATCCCAGGAATAGATCCCGGTGTCGTGCAGGTCGTCGAACTTGATGCGCACCGCGTAATTGCCGACCGGTTCGAGATCGAGGATCCCGACATGGGCGCGCTCGCCGAGGATCGTCTTCTGCCCGGCGCCGTGGCCCTGCAATTCGGCCGAGGGGCTCTCGACCCGCAGATATTCGGCCGGCAGGCTGAAGCGCTTGCCGTCGTCGAATTCGACGTCGAGGGTCTTTTCGGCTTTGCGCAGGCGCAACTCGACCGGCCAGGGTCCGGCAACAGCGCCGGCGCTCACGGTTGTGGCGGGCGCCGCGGCGCCTTCTCGTCGTCACGCAGCGGGCGCGCCTCGTCGACCAGCATAATGGGGATGCCGTCGCGGATCGGATAGGCGAGCCCGGCCTCCTCGCTGATCAGCTCGTGCGCCGCGCGGTCATAGCGCAAGGGCGCCTTGGTCAGCGGACAGACCAGGATTTCGAGGAGTTTCGGGTCGATCTCGGAAGCTTCATCCATGCCGGTTCCAGGTTGATCTCCAGAGCCCCCACCCTGCCCTCCCCCGCCTGCGGGGAGGGTTATAACAGGGGGGGGGAACTTTCAATGCCGCGTGCCGCCGGTTTCCTCGGTCGTCGGCTTCAGCGCGGCCATTTCGACGAGCGTCGTCAACAGCCGGGCACGCTCGTCGGGATCGGCGGCTTCGAGCAGCGCCTGCTTCTCGCTCGGCGCGAACGGGCAGGCCATCGCGATCGAGGTGACGAGATGCTCGCCCGGCGCCTTCTCGATCGCCTCCCAATCGGCCGAGATCTGGCGCCCGGTGAAATAGCTTTTGAGACCGCGGATCAGGCGCGCGCGGTCAAACCCGGGGTCGACGGACTGGTCCTGGTCATGCGCGAACGGCCGCCAGTCGGGGACCACCCGTCGATAGTCGGAAACGAGCGGCAGTTCCTCCTGGATGCGGAACCGCGACACGCCGGTCAGGGTCAGGAGATAACGCCCGTCATCGGTCTCGCTGAACTGCGTGATGCGGCCGGCGCAGCCGATCTGGTAGACCGGCGGGTTCAAGCGGTTGTCGATCCCCGGGCCGCCCTCCGCCGGGTCGCTTGGCTGGACCATGCCGATGAGGCGCGCGCCGCCGAGCGCATCGCGCGTCATCGCCAGATAGCGCGGCTCGAAGATGTTGAGCGGCAGGCGTCCGCGCGGCAGCAACAGGACGGCGGTCAAGGGAAAGATCGGCAGGATGTCGGGCAGCGCCCCCCTCTCCGATGGATCCGGCCGGTCGCTCATGGCGCGCCTCCCTCCCTCACGAAAACATCAGTGACGACAGCCGGCGCCGGCCGCTCAAGGTCAAGGGATCGGTCGGCCCCATGACCTCGAAGAATTTGACCAGCTGGCGGCGCGCCGCCTGCTCGTCCCAGTTGCGGTCGCGCCGGAACAGGGTCAACAGCTCGTCGATCGCGCTCTCGCGCTCGTCCGTGCCGAAGAGCGCGGTGGCCAGCTCGAAACGCGCCTCGTGATCGTCGGCGTTGGCTTCGAGCCGGTCGCGCAGCTTGCCGACCGAGCCCATCGCCTTCTGCCCCTCTACGGCGAGTTCGAGCGCCGAACGCGCCGCGGCGATCTCGGCGTGCTTGGCGATCTCCTTGGTCACGCCATCGAGCAGCTCGCGCGCCTCATCGATCTCGCCGCGGGCGATCATCGCGCGGGCCAGCCCGGCGAGCGCCTCCGGGTTATCCGACTCGCGCTGCAGGATCTGCGAATAGATCCCCATGGCGCTGGCATGGTCGCCGCCTTGCGCGGCTTCCTTGGCCATGATCATCGCCTGTTCGATCGGCGACGGCCCGACGGCCGCACCGCCGAGGCGCTCGACGAACTGGCGGACCTGGCTTTCCGGCAAGGCGCCGACAAAGCCGTCGACCGGCTTGCCGTCCTTGAAGGCATAGACCGCCGGGATCGACTGGATGCGCATCTGCTGCGCGATCTCGGGGTTCTCGTCGATGTTGAGCTTGACCATGCGCACCGCGCCACCCGCGCCGCGCACCACCTTTTCGAGGATCGGCCCCAATTGCTTGCAGGGCCCGCACCATGGCGCCCAGAAATCGACGATGACCGGCTGTTCGAACGACGCGTCGACGACCTCGGCCATGAAGTTCGCCGTGGTCACGTCCGCGACCGGCGCCGCCGCGGCCCCGCCACCGATCAAAGGTCCATCCGACATTCGGTATTCTCCCCGGGGGATGCTCTGCAAAACATGGCGGCAGGGCCGCCCGATGGCAAGCGCCGCCGCGTTTCCTAGCCGATCAGGCGGCCGGCGCGGCCAGGTCGAGATCGACGATGCGCGGATGGTGTCCGCAATCGGCGATAAAGCGCAGCAGATCGGCGGGCGCGATCGCGGTGGTGCGGTCGTTTTCGAGCGGGTGGTAATTGAGCGGATCATGCTCGAGCATCGCCCGGTCGAGCACGACGGTGACGCGATGGGCGGTGTCGTTAGCGAGGGCAAACGGGGTCACGCTGCCCGGCCGGACGCCGAGCACCTCATAAAGGAGGGCGGCGCTGCCGAATGAAAAGCGCGGCGCGCCGAGCGCTAGGGCGACCAGCTTCAGGTCGAGCGAGCGCTCCTCGAGCGCGACGAGAAGCCACAGGCCGCCGCGTCTGTCCTTGAGGAAGAGGCTCTTGCAGTGCCCGCCCGGGAGCCGGCCGCGCAACGCAACCGCATCGGCGACGGTGAAGACCGGCGGATGGCTGTAGGTGCGGTGCGCGATGCCGAGCGCGTCGAACCGGGCGAACAGCTGGTCGGGGGTGAGCGGCAACGGCGTCCCCAAGGCGGCATAGAGCGCACGATGCGGCGGCGCGGCCAACCTTGCAAGATCCGGGGTGCGCAAAACCTTGCAAACCCCCTCCCCCCTTATGATATGGATCGGCCGGACGCGGGTGTAGCTCAGTGGTAGAGCACAACCTTGCCAAGGTTGGGGTCGAGGGTTCGAATCCCTTCGCCCGCTCCAGTTTCTTCAAATGGTTATCGGCGATCCGCTGCGATGAGCGACACCCGCCCGTTCGATCCGGCCCTGTTCGAGGACATGGCGATCCATCCCGATACGGCGCAATCGAACGCGCAGATGATCGAATTGCTGACCGGCCAGCCGGAGTGGTGGATCGTCGGCGCCGCGGCCGCCCGGGCGGCGCGCCGGCGCGGCGACGGCCCCTTCCCGGCCCCGGTAATGTCGAGCCGGGCGCGCACCCTGGCGATCACCGGCAAGGACGGCAACGAGATCCAAATGCGGGTCATCGCGCCCGCGCAACCGCGCGGGATTTATCTGCATCTGCACGGCGGCGGCTGGGTCTTGGGCGGCGCCGACATGCAGGACCCGATGCTGGAACGGATCGCCGACAATACCGGGCAGGCCGTCGTCGCCGTCGAATACCGCCTGGCGCCGGAGCATCCCTACCCGGCCGGCCCCGACGATTGCGAGGCCGCCGCGGCGTGGCTGGTACAGAACGGTAAACGAGAGTTCGGCACCGATGCGCTGACAATCGGCGGCGAGTCGGCGGGCGGACACCTGACCGCGGTGACTATTCTGCGGATGCGCGATCGCCACGGGTATACCGGGTTCCGCGGCGCCAACATCGTCTACGGCGCCTTCGACCTCGCGATGACGCCGAGCCAGCGCCAGTTCGGCAACACGCGCCTGGTGCTGCGCACGATCGACATGCAGCAGTTCTACAACGCGTTCCTGCCGACGGTCACCGACCGGCGGGTGCCCGACATTTCCCCGCTTTACGCCGATCTGACGAACCTATGTCCCGCCC
>DATCQF010000059.1:0-2620 GCA_036569735.1 Allostellaceae bacterium
CGCAGGTACGTACCCACCTCACCCTCCCGCGCCTGCGGCGTGGGCCCCTCTCTCTCCCCCCTGAAGGGCGGAGAGGCAATTCGAATCACGGCCATTCGCGGCGCAGGCGGTCGCGGTGGCGCAGCAGCCAATAGAGGGTGATCAGGGTGTGGCTGCTCTCGATCTGCCCGGCATCGAGCATTTCCTCGATTTCGGGGATCGTCTTGACGGTGACGCGGATGTCCTCGTGCTCCTCGGCGAGGCCGTGGATCCCCCCGGCATCGCGTGAATCGACCCGGCCGCAGAACAGCCAGACCGCTTCGTCGAAGCTGCCGCACGCCGGCATCATGCACTGGATCGGCAACAACGGACCGATCAGCTCGAGGCCGGCTTCCTCGCGCACCTCGCGCCGGGCGACCTCTTCGGGCGTTTCGTCGGTGTCGACGAGCCCCGCAACCGCCTCGACCTGCCACGGCGAGCGCCCGGCGTAGAGCGCGGCCACCCGGAACTGCTCAATGAGGACGACGCTGTCCTGCTCGGGGTCGTACAGCACAACCGCGACCGCCGCGCCGCGCCGGACCACGTCGAACACCCGCTCGCCGCTCCACCCGCCGGCAAACAAGCGATGGCGAAAGCGCACGACCTCGACCCGCAGATGACGGGCAAAGCCGGTCTCGGCACCGAGGATCTCGACATCCGGGTGCTCTGGGGGCGGCGCGGGCGGGCGCGGTTTTGCGGTCATGACCACTCCGGGCGGGTCAGGTAAGGCCGGGTCAGGCGATAATCGGCGTATCGAGCACGGCATCGGGCGACCCGCTCTCGATCTCGACGACCCACAGGTCGGGGTCGCGGCCGCGCTGCCGGGCGATATAGGCATCGGCATCGGCTTCGGCCACCGGTGCGGCGCCGGTCGCCCGCATCCACACCAGCGCGCCATCAGGCCCGCGCGCCTGCGCCAGCACCGTGCACAGGCGGTCGCGCCCACTCAGCTTAAGGAGGATCGCGCCGGCATCACCGTCGCCGCGCGCCACGACGGCAACCCCGATTGCGGCAAGATCGCAGCGCCGGATCAGCGCCTGCACCCAGATCCCACTTTTGAGCCGGGCTTCCATCGCGGGGGGCCAGAGGGGGCGCGGCGGTGTCGCGCTACAGCCGCGACAGGCGCTCGACGCCGGCGATGTCGTGGTCGCGATAGATCGCCACCAGATCGCGCTCGCCGAGCAGGACGTAGGTGCTGCCGCCCGCGCCGCAGGCCAGCTCGGCGACGGGATAGTCCGGCTGCACCAGGAGGGTCGCGAGCTTTTTCTTGAGATCGGGCTGCTGCGGCGTCAGCCCGAGCAGCGCCTCGCGGCTCTGGCGGCCATAGGCGAAGCGGAACGTGCCGCTGCAGGAATCCGCGCCCATCGGGGTCGGAGCGCCATCCGGCGGGCTGACCACGACGGTGGTGTCGCGAAACGCGATCTCTTGATGTTCGGCGGTCGACCAGGCGCCGGCGAACGGATTGGCCGGCGGCTCCACTCCGGCGCAGGCGGCCGGCAGCACCGCGGCCAGGGCCAGCACCGCGAGGCGCGCCCGGTTCTGCAGGTTGGATGCGATGGAGGATCTCATGATTCGTCGATCCCAGATGAAACCCGAGATTGCTTTGTCACGCTGGCGCGCTCCTCGCAATGACAGCGCACAAACTGTCATTGCGAGCGCGGCGAAGCAATCTCGGCGCGAATACCACCGCTTCACAGCCGGTCGAGCGACCCCGCCAGCCAGAGTTCGCGGGCGCGCCCGCGCTGGATCTTGCCGCTGGTGGTCTTGGGCAAGGCGCCCGGCCGCAACAGCGCGATCTGATGCGGCACGATCTCGTGCTCGCGCACGATCGCCTCGCGAATCCGGCCGATGATCTCGTCCGGCGCGATGCGGCGGCGCTCGGTGCGCTCGACCTCCTGGACGACGATAAGTTTCTCCGGGTCGTCCCCCTCGGTGACGGTAAACGCGGCGCCGCCATTCCGGCGCAGCGCCGGATGGCAGCTCTGGGCGGTATCCTCGATGTCCTGCGGATAGTGGTTGGCGCCGCGGATGATCACGACCTCCTTGATGCGGCCGGTGATGAACAACTCGCCCGCCGCGTCGATAAAGCCGAGATCGCCGGTGCGCAGCCATCCTTCATCCGCCTCGCCCGCGTTCTTCTCGCCGGAGATCCGCGCGCCGAATACGGCGTCGCTGGCCTCGGCATTGCGCCAATAACCGCCGGCGACGTTGGGTCCGGCGGCCCAGATCTCGCCGACCCGGTCGGCGCCCAGGCGCTCGCGGGTCGTCGGGTCGACGATCGCGATCCGCTCGCCGGCGAGCGCCCGGCCGCAGCCGATCACGGTTTGCGCGTCGCCGGCATCGAGCGGAGGGAGCGCGCGATGGCGCTGCAGCCCGTCGCGGCTGAGCGGGCGCATGACCGGTCCCGCGCCGCGCCGTCCGGCCGAAATGAGGACGGTGGCCTCGGCCATGCCGTAGGCCGGGTAGATCGTGGCGGGGGCAAAGCCGTGCGGTGCGAAGGTTTCGCTAAAGCGCCGGATGGTCTCCGCGCGCACCGGCTCGGCGCCGTTGAACGCCAGCTTCCAGGACGACAGGTCGATCCCTTCCATCTGCTCCGCGCGAT
>DATCQF010000060.1:0-6255 GCA_036569735.1 Allostellaceae bacterium
CCGCTGACGATGACGCCTATCGCGCCTCTCCGTTATATCGAGAGATGGTCGATACCGGGCGTCTCCGTTCGACGCTCGTGGTTGCGCTTCGCAAAGACAACACTTTGCTCGGCGCCATCACGATCTACCGCCAGGAGGTCCGACCGTTCACCGACAAGCAGATCGCGCTGTTGCAGAACTTCGCGGCGCAGGCGGTGATCGCGATGGAGAACGCGCGACTGATCACCGAGACGCGCGAGGCCTTGGATCAGCAGACCGCGACCGCCGAGGTGTTGCAGGTCATCAATTCCTCGCCCGGTGATCTCCGGCCGGTGTTCGAGGCGATATTGGAGAAGGCGCACGCCCTGTGCGAGAGCGGCCACGGAACGCTGTTCCTGCGCGAGGGCGAGCATTTCCGCGCCGCCGCGATGCGCGGCGTGCCGGAGCCGCTCAGCGAGCGGTTGCAGCAAGGTCAATTGGGCTTGGACGCGCCGGCGACCCTGCCGTTGCTGGCCGGCGAACCTTTCGTGCACATCACCGACTTGGCGGGATTTGAGCATCCGCTGGTGCGCGCGGCGCTCGCGGGTGGCGTCCGCACGCTGCTGTCGGTCCCGCTGCGTAAAGGTGACGCGCTGATCGGGCTGATCGTCGCGGCCCGCTTCGAGGCGCAGCCCTTCACCGACAAGCAGATCGCGCTGCTGCAGAACTTCGCGGCGCAGGCGGTCATCGCGATGGAGAACGCGCGGCTGCTCGGCGAATTGCGCGAGCGCACCCGCGATCTACAAGAGTCGCTCGAATATCAGACCGCGACGAGCGATGTGCTAAAGGTTATCAGCCGATCGACGTTCGACTTGCAACCAGTTCTGGATACGCTGGTCGAGACGGCAGCTCACCTGTGCGGTGCCGACGACGCAGGCATGTCAATCCGCGAGGGCGAGAGCTTTCGCTACCGGGCGAGCTACGCTTTCGAGAGCGAATTTTATGCGTTCCTACGGAAGCACACCTTTGTCCCGGGCAGTGACACCATGGTTGGGCGGGTGGCTCTTGAAGGGAAGGTGGTACATATCACCGATATCGCCGTGGATCCCGCCTACAAGCTGACCGAAACCGTCACCCTCGGCAAAATACGCACGCTCCTCGGTGTACCGCTGCTGCGCGACGGCGTTGTTGTTGGCACGTTCAACCTCGCCCGCCATCGGGTCGATCCTTTTTCTGAACGGCAAATCGAATTAGTCCGGACTTTTGCGGACCAAGCAGTAATCGCATTGGAGAACGCGCGGCTGCTGGATGAATTGCACGCCCGCACCGACGAGGTCGCCGGGTGGAACCGCGAATTGGAGGAGCGGGTCGCGGCGCAGCTTGCCGAGATCGAGCGCACCGGCAAATTGCGCCGGTTTCTCGCGCCGCAGCTCGCCGACCTGATTGTCGCGCAGGGCGACGAATCGATCCTCGAGAGCCATCGCCGCGAGATCGTCGTCGTGTTCTGCGACCTGCGCGGCTTTACCGGGTTTGCCGAGCGCGCCGAGCCGGAGGAGGTGATGGCGCTGCTCGCCGACTACCACGCCGCGATGGGGCCGATCGTCGCCTCGTTCGAGGGTACGCTCGACCACTACGCCGGCGACGGCATCATGGTGTTCTTCAACGACCCGGTGCCGACGCCGGACCCGGCCCGCCGCGCGATCGACATGGCGGTCGCGATGCGCGCGGCGGCGCAGGATCTCTTGCGCAGCTGGCGGCGGCGCGGCCATGACATCGGCTTTGGGGTCGGGATTTCGCAGGGCTATGCGACCCTCGGCCAGATCGGCTTTGCCGAGCGCATGGACTACACCGCGATCGGCACGGTCACCAACCTCGCCGCCCGGCTCTGCGCCGAAGCCAAGGACGGCCAGATCCTGGTCAGCCGCCTCGTCGCGATCGCCGTCGAGGACAGCGCCGAGTTGGAAGAAATCGGCGATCTGTCGCTGAAAGGGCTGAGCCAGGCCGTCCTCGTCTACAACGTGCCGCAATAGGCGGTCTTACCCAGCAAACCGTCATTCCGGGGCGGCGCGAAGCGCAGAACCCGGAATCCATGTTCCCGTGCCCGTGTTCCTGGATTCCGGGTTCACGGCCTGCGGCCGCGCCCCGGAATGACAAGCGCTTTTATACACGGCAGAGTAGAGGCATAACGGCTGCTCGTCGCGGCGCGTTGATCCGACCGCCCTGGCAAACCTAAGATGCCGGCCCGATATCGCAGCTAGACACCGCGCGAGGACCTGCCCGATGATCTCCCGCCCCAATACCGCGCTCTCGCAGATCCACATGCAGATCATGTGGTCGCGGCTGATCGCCGTCGTCGAGGAGCAGGCGCAGACCTTGATGCGCACCGCGTTTTCAACCCCGGTGCGCGAGGCGGGCGATCTATCGGCCGGCGTCTTCGACAAGGACGGCAAGATGCTGGCGCAGGCGGTGACCGGAACCCCGGGCCATGTCAACTCGATGGCCGCCGCGGTGAAGCACTTCCTCGCCGCCTTCCCGCTCGACACGATGAAGCCGGGCGACCACTACATCACCAACGACCCGTGGCTGACCTGCGGCCACCTGCATGATCTGACCGTGGTCAGCCCGACGTTTCTGCGCGGGGCGCCGGTCGGGCTGTTCGCCAGCACCGTGCATGTCGTCGATATCGGCGGGCTCGGCATGGGGCCGGACGGGCGCCAGGTGTTCGAGGAGGGCCTCGCGATCCCCCTGATGGCGCTGGCTCGCGAGGGGCGCATCAACGAGGATTTGATGGGCATCATCCGCGCCAACGTGCGCGAACCCCTGCAGGTCGAGGGCGATGTCTATGCGCTTGCGGCGTGCAACGACGAAGGCAGCCGCCGCCTCGTCGACATGATGGAGGAGTTCGGCATCGCCAATCTCGACCGCCTCGGCGACCACATCATCGAAACCTCGCGCCAGGCGACGATCGAGGCGATCGGCAAGTTGACCCCCGGGAAATACAAGAACAGCGTGACGATGGACGGCTATGACCGGCCGCTGACCCTGGCCGGCGAGATGACGATCAGCGCCGACAACATCCATGTCGACTATGCCGGCACCTCGCCAGCGAGCGCCTTCGGCATCAACGTCGTCTTGAACTACACGCTGGCCTACACTGCGTTCGGGGTCAAATGCCTGGTCGCTCCCGAGGTGCCGAACAACGCCGGGTCATTGGCGCCGATCACCGTCAGCGCGCCCGACGGGTGCCTCCTCAATGTGAGGCGCCCGCACGCCGTCGCGGCGCGCCACACGGTCGGCCACATGCTGCCCGATGTCGTGTTCGGCTGCCTGCACCAGGTGATGGCAGGCGGGGTCCCGGCCGAGGGCGCCTCGTCGTTGTGGAACCCGCAGATCTACGGCGGCGCCGATGTCGAGGATGAGTTGGGCGCCGGTGCCGGTGGTGAGACTCCGCCGTTCAGCACGGTTATTTTCCACTGCGGCGGCACCGGGGCGCGGCCCGGCAAGGACGGGCTCGACGTCACCGCGTTTCCCTCGGGGGTGCGCACGATCCCGGTGGAAGCGACCGAATCGATCGCGCCGGTCATTTTCCGGCGCCGCGAGTTCCGCGAGGGCTCGGGCGGGGTCGGGCGCTTCCGCGGCGGGCTCGGGCAGATCATCGAACTGGGCGGCGCCGACGGCGCCCCGGTTGCGATGCTGTGCAATTTCGAGCGCATCAACAACCCGGCGCGCGGGCGCGACGGCGGCGGGATGGGCGCCCCCGGCGGGGTGTCCCTCCTCTCCGGCAAGCCGATCCGCTCGAAGGGCCGCCAGACCGTGTCCGGCGGCGATTTCATCCGGCTCGAACTGCCGGGCGGCGGCGGCTTTGGCGATCCCGCGACGCGCGACCCCGATCAGGTCGCCGCCGACGTCGCCGACGGCCTCATCACCCGCGACACCGCCCTGCAGCAGCACCGGGTCGCGCTCGCCACCGACGGCGCGGTCGATCGCAGCGCGACGGCGCGGCTACGCCCGGCCTGAGCCCAAGCCCCGAGCGGTTGGCGCCGCGCCGGCCTTGGTGCATCGGGGGCGGCCATGAGGCTCCATCCTCATGCCATCGCGCGGATGCAGGAACGCGGCGCAACAGAGGCAGAGGTCGAGGCTGCCATCCGGGACGGAGAGCGCTTTCCAGCGAAGTTCGGCCGCCAGGGATTTCGGCGGAATCTCAATTTCAACGAAAATTGGCGTGGGCAGCATTATGCGACGAAACAGATAGAGGCGATCGCCATATATGAAGATGGCGATTGGCTGGTCATCAGCGTCATCGTGAAGTACTTTTGATCCGCGCTATCCCGGAGGTCTCGGAGTTGCAGCTAACCTACGATCCGGCACGGAATATTGCGTATCTGCGCCTGCGCGAGCCGGCGGGAGCACAGCTCGAAACGATCAAGCTCAGCGACGAGGTCAATATCGACCTTGCGCCCGATGGGTCGGTCTATGGCATCGAACTGCTCAATGCCGATGCCCAGTTACGTGGGGCGGATCACGGCCGGCTGGTGCTCGATCTGGGCAAGACCCGGCTGGAGTTGCCGCTGCTGGAACCGGCCTGAGCCACACCCATCGTCATGACCGACCTGCCGCGCGCGATCCTGATCGACCTCGACGACACGATCCTGTCCGCCTTTGGCCGGGCCGAGGGGCAGTGGCAGCGCGTTATCGCGGATTTTGCCGAGCACCTCGATCCCCACCCGCCTGACGATGTGATTGCCGCGATCCAGGCCTATTCGAAGTACCTGTGGGCCGATGAGGCGCGGCATAAGCACTGGCGCCACCAGATCGGCGAGGCGCGGCGCCACATCGTGGCCAGCGCTTTTGCCGAGCTGACCAAGGCGCGCGGGCACGCGCCGCCGCCGCCAGAAATTTGCGACGCGATCGCCGACCGGTTCAACGAGGTCCAGCACGCCGAATTGCGCATGTTCCCGGGCGCCCACGAGACGCTCGACCGCCTGAAGGAATTGGGCGTCAGGCTGGCCCTGGTCACCAACGGCGCGGCCGCGCCGCAACGCGCCAAAGTCCGACGCTTTGCCCTCGAGCACCGCTTCGACCACATCCAGATCGAGGGCGAGCACGGCTTCGGCAAACCCGAGGATGCGGCCTACGCCCATGCCCTCAAATCGCTCGGCGTCGGGCCGCACGAGGCGTGGATGGTCGGCGACAACCTCGAATGGGAGGTCGTCGCGCCGCAGCGCCTCGGCATCTACGCGATCTGGTACGACGGCTACGGAATCGGCCTGCCGCCCGGCTCGCCGATCCGCCCCGACCGCATCATCCGCGCCCTCCCGGAGCTGCTGGAGTAAAGGCTGCACGGGCGCCCTGCGTCCTTCGAGACGCGCCCCTGCGTGGCGCTCCTCAGGATGACGATAAGCCTGTGATGGCATTAAAAAAGAACGTCATCCTGAGGAGGCTGCGGAGCAGCCGTCTCGAAGGACGCATCACGCCCGGTCCGAGATCGCTACCGCCCGGGCGTCTCGATCGGCGCGCAATTCC
Organism: Allostellaceae bacterium; assembly: GCA_036569735.1. GTDB lineage: Bacteria > Pseudomonadota > Alphaproteobacteria > ATCC43930 > CGMCC-115725 > DATARH01. The sequence continues at coordinate 5,482 of DATCQF010000060.1, forward strand.
TGCGGCCGGACATCAGGCAGTCTTCGAGATTGGCGTTCTGGCGCAGCGCCGTCATCAGGAAATAGCCGGCGACGACGAGCGCCAGCACGACGAGGAGGCCGATCACCGCCGGGCGGCGCGAGTCCGGTTCGGGCCCGTCGCCCTCTGGGTCGGTCATCGGCTCCCTTTCCGCGTGGGGCTCACGCCACCGGGGCCCACAATACCTCCTCGATGTGTTCAGCGCCGGTGGCGAGCATGACCAGGCGGTCGAAGCCGAGGGCGATGCCGGCGCACTCCGGCAACCCGTGTTCGAGCGCCGCCAGGAAATCCTCGTCGACCGGGTAGGTTTCGCCGTAGAGCGCCTGTTTTCGCGCCTGGTCCGCCGCAAACCGCCGGCGCTGCTCGGCGGGGTCGGTCAACTCGCCGAACGCGTTGGCGAGTTCGAGGCCGCAGACATAAAGCTCGAAGCGTTCGGCAAGGCGCGGATCGTCGGGCTTGGGGCGGGACAGCGCGGCAAGCGCCAGCGGGTAATCGTAGAGGATGGTCGGCGCCGGGGTCCCAAGATTGGGCTCGATGCGTTCGAGAAAAATGCGGAAGTAGAGGCTCTCCCAATCGTCCCCCGGGTGCGGCGCGATGCCGATCCGCGTTGCCGCCGCGCCGAGCAACCCCGCGTCGGGCCGCTCCGGGTCGGGTGCGGTCGACAACAGGTCGATCCCGGCGTGGCGCTCGAACGCCTCGGCGACGGTGAGGCGCTGCCACACGAGGCGCGCATCGGCGCCGCGGCCGCGCCAGCAC
>DATCQF010000061.1:0-2594 GCA_036569735.1 Allostellaceae bacterium
CCCATTAGCCCCCACCCTAACCCTCCCCCGCATGCAGGGGAGGGGACCCGAGCAGCGGCCTCCAAAAACCCCCTCCCCCGCAAGCGGGGGAGGGATGGGGTGGGGGTTTTACAGGACATCCTCGACCGCGCGACATCCGGCACGACGCTGGCCGAAACCGATATCGTCCGCCTGTTCGCGGCGCGCGGCGACGAATTCGCCCAGGTGTGCGAGGCCGCCGACCGGCTGCGCCGCGAGGTGTCGGGCGACACGGTCACCTATGTCGTCACCCGCAACATCAACTACACCAACATCTGCTATTTCCGCTGCCAGTTCTGCGCCTTCTCGAAGGGCAAGCTCAGCGAGAACCTGCGCGGCCGGCCCTACAACCTCGATATGGACGAGATCGTCCGGCGCTGCGAGGAAGCGTGGGAGCGCGGCGCGACCGAAGTCTGCCTGCAAGGCGGCATCCACCCGGAATATACCGGCGCCACCTATCTCTCGGTCTGCCGCGCGATCAAGGAGGCGGTGCCGGGGCTGCACGTCCATGCCTTCTCACCGCTCGAAGTATGGCAGGGCGCCAAGACGCTCGGGCGCACCCTCCCCGATTTCCTCGGCGAGTTGCGCGAAGCCGGGCTCGGCTCATTGCCCGGAACCGCGGCCGAGATCCTCGATGATGAAATCCGCGCGATCATCTGCCCGGACAAGGTCAAGACCGCCGAGTGGCTCTCAGTGATGGAGGCTGCACACGGTGTCGGGCTGCGCAGCACGGTCACGATCATGTACGGCCATGTCGAGCGCTATGAGCATTGGGCGCGGCACCTGCTGCGTATTCGGGCCTTGCAGCAGAAGACCGGCGGCTTCACCGAATTCGTGCCGTTGCCGTTTGTCCCGATGGAGACGCCGATCTCGCTGAAGGGCCGCTCGCGCCTCGGACCCACTTTTCGCGAGGCGGTGCTGATGCACGCCGTGGCGCGATTGGCGCTCCATCCGGTCATCCCGAATATCCAGTGCTCGTGGGTCAAGCTCGGGCCGGAGGGTGCGGCCGCCTGTCTAAACGCCGGGTGCAACGACATGGGCGGCACGCTGATGAACGAGAGCATCTCGCGCGCCGCCGGCGCGAGCTTTGGCCAGGAGATGCCGCCCGAGGACATGGAGGCGCTGATCCGCTCCTTGGGCCGTACGCCACGGCAGCGCACGACGCTCTACCGCGACCCGCCGCCCTCGCGGATCGCCGCCTCGTTCGGCGCTGCCCCTCTCGCCGAGCCGATCAACACCCCGGCGCGCAAATACGATCGCGCCGAGCACGGCGCCGCGGCCGGCGACTGAGCGCATGTCCCACCGAGGGCGGCACGGGTCGGGATAGAGGAGCATGCGCCAGTCGACGGAACAGCGCCGGCTCCTGGCGGTGGTCGTCGCCGACATCGTCGGCTACAGCCGGCTGATGGCCGAGAACGAGTCCGACACGTTCTATCGCGTCAAGGATTTTCAGAATTCGCTGATCACCCCCGCGCTGGAGCGAAACCATGGGCGCGTGGTGAAATGGACTGGGGACGGTTTTCTCGCCACCTTCGACAGCGCCGTCGACGCGGTGCGCGCCGCCGTCGAGATCCAGTCGGGCGCCGCGTCCGCCGGTGCTTCGGCCGCCGATGACCGGCGCATCCGGTTTCGCATCGGGATCAATGCCGGCGATGTCATCATGGTTCCGGGCGATGTGTACGGCGACACCGTGAACGTCGCGGCGCGCTTGGAAACCCTCGCCACACCGGGTGGCATCTGCATCTCGCGCGGGGTGCGCGACACGGTCCGCGGCAAGTTCAGCGTCGAGTTTGAGGACCGCGGCGAACTCGCGGTCAAGAACATCCCCGACCCGGTCGGGACCTTCTCGGTGATCTTCGACCCGATCGCCTGGACCATCGGGCGCGAGGAGACCCCGCCACGGGCACGGTTGCGCGCGTCCCTGCTCCGCCGGCCCGTGTATCTAGGCGCCGCGGCGCTCGCGCTCGTCGTCGGCGCGGTGGCGATCGGTTCCGCCTGGTATTTCCTCGGGAGATCGGCGCGCGGCCCGACCAAGATCGAAGCCGCCCAGCCCCTACCCGCCGCCGCGGCGGTTCCCTCGGCCTCGCCGCTGCATGACGAACTGATGGCGCGCGCCGCCGCCGCGGCACCGGGATTGTCGGCCAGGGCGAGAGAGGAGATGGCGAGCGGCTATGAGGAGGGGCGCGCCCACAAGGCGCAGGCGCTTTCGGTCGAGCCTGCCGGGTCCTGGCGCACGGGTGACCGCCCGACCGCGGAGAATGCCGAGGAGGCCGCGCTGGAAAATTGCCAGTTATTCTACGGGCACCCCTGCGTCCTGATCGCGGTGGACGGCGTCGTGCAGCCGCAACCGCCCGGGGATCGCTGGCCGCGGCGGGTCATGCCGAGAGTCGGTTACGCCGGCGCGTTCGACCCCGAGAAGATCCCCGGCGTCGCCCCGGGCATCCGCGAGCGGACGGACATCCTCGAATACCGCTCGGCGCCGGCCCCAAAGGCTGCGGCGCTGACGCCGCGGGGCGACCGCATGTTCACGGTCGTCGGCGCCGCGAACCAACGCGCCGCGGAGGAGGAGGCGCTGA